>NZ_JAASHC010000007.1:0-217138 GCF_019734355.1 Bacteroides sp. K03 | reverse complement strand
CGAGACAATATTAAGAAATTTATTCTTATTAACGTTCATAAAGAACTATGTTTTCCATGGCAAAGATAATGGTAGAGGAAAAAGCCACTTACATATAACACTAATAGTCAAGCATTTAAAAACCTTATTCCTTGTAATATTTTTCCACCTTGCAAGCTATCCTATCTTTCCATTTTCGCACCGTTTCTACATCTCTAAATAATTACAAAAAGATAAATATAATTATTTCAATATGAGAGTAATTCAAGGTGATTTCATTTCCAATTAATACAGATTAAGTTTGTTTTTTTCTGTAAAAATGTTATCTTTGTGGATAGGTAATGTGTATAACATTATTTTCATATGCTCACAATGATTAAATTATAGATAAATAAATTGTTTAATCTTCTAAAGTTTGCATTATGGAAAAGAATAAAATTGGCTTAAATGCAGGAAAAGTGTGGCGTATCTTAAATGAAAAAGGTGAACTTTCCATGTTCGATTTATGCCATGAGCTGGGTTTGACGTTTGAAGATGTAGCTCTTGCTATTGGTTGGCTGGCCAGAGAAAGCAAAGTCTTTTTAAGAAAAAAAGAAGGAATGCTTTTTGCAAGCATTGAGAATGTTGAATTTTCTTTTGGCTAAAGTGGAAACTAAATTACATTTAAGGTGGAAATCTACTTTATGATCTACACTACTAAAAATTTAATAAAGTGGATATGTGGGGATATTTGCGTTCAAAATATTGTAACTTTTGATTCAGCTCCATTACGCATTCAATAACAAACAGACTACATAACAGAGCTAAATCAAAACTGTCTCTCAGAGTTCTATAGTGAAAGTTGAAAGTAAAACGCCACCAAAAGAATCAATCTTGTGGCATCAATACCACTCCCAGCTTTTTCTTACCATCCATCTTCACTACTATTGGTTTCTCAAACCGCACATGCCGCAAGAATTTAGTTTCCTCAACAGCAGGCTGTGCGTTCAGGAAATCCTGATTGTAAACACCGTCATTCATAAAAGCATTAATAGTGAAGTAACCCACTCCAAACGAAGTAAGGTTCTGGAAGAAGTGTGTTCCCTGGCTGGGATCTACCCGATAGTTCGTCAGCCCGGCTTCCACAATGACACGGGCAGCAGAGATATGCGGCCACTTCACCGGAATACCGAGCCAGGTATCACTACTTCCCCATCGTCCGGGGCCAACCAGCACATAATTCTTCCCTTCGTTTAAGAACTGCTGATTCATCTTTTCTATCTCCCAGGCAATAGCCTGATTATTGGAAGCACTGTATCCGTCGGTCTTAACATAAATGATATCACACACCTCATTCATGATTCCGTGCCCTAATGAGTTGTTAGAACGCAGAATGACATCTTCATCCGGAATGGTGGTGAGATCTTCGTCAAGTATCTCTTTTGTATCGACAATGGGACGAATCTGCAACAGATAGAATGTACCCGTCTTATCCTGTTCGCGGCTCAAAGTAGCAGCAAACTCTATCTCTACAGGGCGACGCATTTCCTGTTCGCTATGCTTCAGAACCAATTGCAGGATACGAGCCAGAGGGAATACATCATGTTGCAGGATATTGGCAAACGTGATCACTTTGCGCCCTCCCGGATACAATCCATCCCGAATCACCTGATCGTAAGGATCATAAGTAGAAGCAATGTAACGCAACGCACCATCTTTTTCCGCCTCTTTCACATGAAGTTTCAGCAGATTGAATCCATCATCAATAGAAAAGTCTTCTCCGGCATTTTTAAGATCGAGCGCATAAAAACGGGTTTGCGTCTCCTTCAAGGCAATCTCCATTTCACTGGTCTGTAATACCTGATTGGGGTGATAGGGAGAGAAACGAAGCGTCATTCCGCCATCTACGATATATTTTCCCAAACCAAGAGCCAGATTGACAGTACCTTCTTCTGCTTTCTCATCTCCTATCGGATAGTAATTGAGCGAACGAGCCACACCAGACATAGACGGATAATAACGGTCGCCATACTGGTTACCCACCACTTCTTGCAGAATAACAGCCATCTTTTCCTGATCAATCACATTGGAGGTAGCCTGCATATATGCTTTACTATCTTTAAAATAGACAGAAGCATACACCCCCTTGATAGCATCAGAAAGCATACGGAGCATCTCGTACTTATCATCCAGATAAGGAATCATATAAGTATTATAAATTCCGGCAAATGGCTGATAATGTGAGTCTTCGAGTAATGAAGAAGAACGAATGGCAATAGGCGACTTCACTACATCAAAGAAGGTAAAGAAATCTTCCACCAGTCTGTCCGGCAGCTTTGCCTTCAGGAAATATTTCAGAATTATATCATCATCGGCATCGGAAAGAGCTATCTGATATAAATTATTCGTATCCATAAACTCATCAAAGACATCCGTACAGAGTACTACCGTCTTCGGAATGGCAACACGGGCATTCTCAAATTCTTCAAATTCAGGATGGCGCTTCACCATATTATCAATGAAAGCCAGTCCACGTCCTTTTCCTCCCAAAGACCCATCGCCAATACGGGCAAAATTGGAATAACGGTCGAAGCGATCGCGCTTAAAAACAGCCACTACACCCTGATTTTTCATCTTACGATACTTCACAATGGCCTCGAAGATAATCCGCCGGTGAGCATCTACATCCTGCAAGCTATTCCAGGTGATAGGTTTAAGGAATTCGGCAACAGGAAACATAGCCCGCGAATACAACCAGCGCGACACGTGATTACGGGAAATATGATATAAAAATGATTCGGCCGGAACAGCAAAGAGAATATTTTGCAGTTCTTTCAGGTTCCGCACACGGGCAATCTCCTCTCCCGTTTCGGGGTTACGAAAGACAAAATCTCCGAAACCAAAGTTATCAGAAACAATACGGCGCAGATCCACATCCATTTTCTTGGAATTCTTATCAATAAAACTGGCACCATATTTGGCAGCATAAGCAGAATTCTCCGATTCGGACGACTGAATAATAAGGGGCACGAACGGATCTTCTTTTCGTATGGCAGCACAAAGTTTAATACCTGCCAACCCATCTTTTTCTCCACGCTCTACGCGAGGAAACCGTACATCGGTAATCACCCCAAGTATATTGTTTTTATATTTTTCGTACAGCGTAATAGCTTCCTCATACGTACGTGCCAGCACTATTTTAGGACGTCCACGCATACGCAAAGTACGCTGGTGGGCATTCAGGGCCTCAGTAGAGAACTCCTGGCTCTGTTTCAAGACAAACTTATACAGGTTTGGCAACACCGAAGAGTAGAAACGGATACCGTCTTCTACCAGCAAAATAAGCTGTACCCCTACTTCTGCCACATCGTGCTCCAGATTCATCTTATCTTCTATCAATTTAATGATAGATACCAGCAGATCGGTATTACCCAACCAGCAAAATACATAATCAAACGCACTCAGATCTTCATCGGCAATACGCGCTGTAATACCATGACTGAAAGGCGTAAGAATGACTATAGGAATGTGCTCATACAGACTCTTAATGTGACGCCCGATATCAAAACTGTCATTATCTCCCGTACCCGGCATACAAATAACAAGATCAAATGTCATACTTGCAAGCAGTGCCAGAGCCTCCTCTTCTGTAGAAACCTGCGAAAAACGGGGAGGATAGCGAAGCGACAAGGAAGTATATTCGTTAAAAATTTTTTCATCAATACGCCCGTCATCTTCAAGCATAAAAGCGTCATACGGATTGGCTATCAACAGGACATTGAAAATACGCCGCGTCATCAGATTGGCAAACTGCGTATCTTTGAAATAAAGCTGATTTAATTTGTATTTACTGAGCATGGATTTCCTGTAGTTAAAAATTGAAAGACAAAATTCGCCTTTTTTATCGGGAAATGCAAATGAATTTTATAGAATTAAAGGTGGTTATTTCGCCGCTTCTGTATATATTTGTACTTTTCTCACTACAAACAACTATTTATAATGAAAAAAACAGTCTTATTATTAAGTGGAATTATGGTCATGTCATGTACATCCCAACAAAAAAAATTGGTCTATCCTAAAACAGCCAAAGTAGACAGTGTAGATGTATATTTCGGGACAAAAGTCTCCGATCCTTATCGCTGGTTGGAGAACGATACCAGTGCAGCTACTGCCGCCTGGGTAGAAGCAGAAAACAAAGTAACCAATGCATATCTTGCTCAAATACCCTTCCGTGAGCAACTGTTGAAACGCTTAACCGATCTGGCAAATTACGAGAAAATAGGTACTCCATTCAAGAAACATGGAAAATACTATTTTTATAAAAATGACGGATTGCAAAACCAGAATGTATTATATGTACAAGACTCATTAGACGGAGAAGCCCGTGTTTTTCTGAATCCGAACCAATTGTCGGATGATGGTACGGTAGCACTCACCAGCCTCTCTTTTTCCAACGATGGTAAATATACGGCATATACCATTTCGCGGAGTGGTTCGGACTGGTCCGAGATCTATGTAATGGATACCGCCACAGGTAAACTGCTCGAAGATCATATTAACTGGGCCAAGTTCACAGGAGCAGCCTGGCAAGGAGATGGATTTTATTATAGTGCATATGATGCTCCGGCAAAAGGTAAAGAATTTTCCAACGTCAATGAAAATCATAAGATATATTATCATAAAATCGGTACTCCTCAAACCGAGGATAAACTGATATACGAGAATCCTGCATACCCAAAACGCTTCTACTCTGCCAGTACAAGCAAAGACGAACGTATTCTCTTTATATATGAATCGGGAGCCGGAAGAGGTAACAATCTATTTATAAAAGATTTAAAGAGCCCCAATGCAACACTCTTGCAATTAACCACCGACTTCGACTACCAATACTCTCCTATCGAAGTTATCGATAACAAAATATACATATTTACTAATTACGGAGCTCCGAAAAACCGGATCATGATAGCCGATATCAATAACCCGCTGCTGGAAAACTGGACAGAACTCGTACCCGAAAAAGCTTCGGTTCTTTCGGATGCAGAAATAATTGGTGGCAAACTCTTTCTGACTTACGACAAGGATGCATCCAACCATGCTTATGTTCATGATCTTAACGGGAAAAGACTACACGAAATCGAACTCCCTTCATTGGGTTCTGTAAGTTTCAGTGGTACCAAAGATGATAAGGAATGTTTCTTTGGCTTCACTTCATTTACTATTCCGGGAACTACCTATAAGTACGACATAGACACAAATACCTCAGAGTTATACCGTGCTCCGAAAGTAAAGTTCAATCCGGACGATTTTATAACCGAACAGATCTTCTTCCCAAGCAAAGACGGTGTTATGATTCCGATATTTCTTACGTATAAAAAAGACTTGAAGAGAGACGGCCAAAATCCGGTATTCCTTTACGGATACGGAGGATTTGGTATCAGCCTCAACCCGGGATTCAGTACCAACCGTATTCCATTTCTTGAAAACGGAGGTATCTATGCACAGGTAAACCTGCGGGGTGGTAATGAATATGGTGAAGAATGGCACGTTGCCGGTACTAAGATGCAAAAGCAAAATGTGTTCAATGATTTTATTTCTGCCGCAGAATTCCTTATCAACAATGAGTATACCAATCCGGATAAAATAGCTATTGTAGGTGGTTCAAACGGTGGTTTGCTGGTAGGTGCCTGTATGACACAGCGCCCCGATCTGTTCAAAGTAGCCATTCCGCAGGTAGGAGTTATGGATATGCTCCGCTATCATAAGTTTACCATCGGCTGGAACTGGGCCAGTGATTACGGAACAAGTGAAGACAGTAAAGAAATGTTCGAATACCTTAAGGGATACTCTCCGTTACACAATCTGAAACCAGACACGAAGTATCCGGCCACCATGGTTACTACTGCCGATCATGACGACCGCGTAGTTCCGGCCCACTCATTCAAATTTGCTGCTACATTGCAGGAGTGCAATGACGGTACTAATCCAACCCTTATCCGCATCGATAGCAAAGCCGGACACGGAGCGGGTAAACCAATGAAAAAAGTACTGGAAGAGCAAGCCGATATATACGGATTTATTATGTATAATTTAGGAATGGATCCAACAAAACTTTAAACTATTAAGGGGATTTACGATTAGACAATCCGAAGATTCGGAGATTTACGATTAGACGATTTACAATTTACGATTGAAGTTACTTATAATTTTATGTAATCCCAATCGTAAATCGTAAATCGTCTAATCGTAAATATTAAGATCGTCTAATCGTAAATCAAATTGTCATTTTATCATTATTTAATCAAAATATCACCATAAAAAAGAGGTTTATAGAAAAGTTTTCCTATATTTGCAGTGTCAGTAGTTGACATTTTATCAGAATGAACCTTTTAAAACATAGTATTATGAACATTCAGAAAATTATGTCCTCTCTTGAGGCGAAGCATCCCGGTGAATCTGAGTACCTCCAAGCAGTCAAAGAAGTACTTCTCTCTATTGAAGATATATACAATCTGCATCCAGAGTTCGAAAAAGCCAAAATAATAGAAAGACTTGTCGAACCGGATCGCATCTTTACGTTTCGTGTAACATGGGTAGATGATAAAGGTGAAGTACAAACCAATTTAGGCTACCGCGTACAGTTCAATAATGCTATCGGCCCGTATAAAGGCGGTATTCGTTTCCATGCATCTGTAACCCTTTCCATTTTGAAGTTCCTGGGCTTCGAACAAACATTCAAAAACGCATTGACTACCCTGCCGATGGGTGGTGGTAAAGGTGGTTCCGACTTCTCTCCCCGTGGAAAGAGCGATGCTGAAATCATGCGTTTCTGCCAGGCTTTCATGCTTGAATTATGGCGCCATATAGGTCCGGATATGGATGTACCTGCCGGTGACATAGGTGTAGGAGGTCGTGAAGTAGGCTATATGTTTGGTATGTATAAAAAGCTGACGCGCGAACATACCGGTACTTTCACCGGTAAAGGCATGGAGTTCGGCGGTTCCCGTATCCGTCCCGAAGCTACCGGTTTCGGCGCCTGCTATTTCGTTCAGCAAATGCTGAAAGATAAAGGGACCAGTTTTGAAGGTAAAACAGTGGCTATCTCCGGTTTCGGAAATGTGGCATGGGGTGCTGCTATTAAAGCTACAGAATTGGGTGCCAAAGTGGTTACCATTTCCGGTCCTGACGGCTACATCTATGACCCGGATGGTATTTCCGGTGAGAAAATAGACTATATGCTCGAACTTCGTGCCAGTGGTAATGACATTGTAGCTCCTTACGCCGAAGAATATCCGAATGCAACTTTCTACCCGGGTAAAAAGCCTTGGGAACAGAAAGTAGATATCGCTATGCCTTGCGCCACTCAAAATGAAGTGAACGAAGAAGATGCCAGACAACTGGTTGCTAACGGAGTGATGTGTGTAGGTGAAGTATCTAATATGGGATGCCGCCCCGAAGCCATTGATACATTCCTTGCTGCACGTATCATGTATGGTCCGGGTAAAGCAGTCAATGCAGGCGGTGTAGCAACTTCCGGTCTTGAAATGACTCAAAATGCAATGCATATTTCCTGGACTTCAGAAGAAGTAGATAAGAATCTGCATCAGATTATGAACGATATTCATGCCCAGTGCGTAAAATATGGTACTGAAAGTGATGGCTATATCAATTATATGAAAGGTGCCAACATTGCAGGATTCATGAAAGTGGCTCATGCGATGCTTGGACAAGGAATTATTTAAGATTTACGATTGGACGATTTACTATTTACGATTGGAATTACATCTATTTATTCACAAGTAACTTCAATCGTAAATGGTAAATCGTCTAATCGTAAATCTTTGGATTGTCTAATCGTAAATCTTCGGATTGTCTAATCGTAAATCTTCGGATTGTCTAATCGTAAATAGAAAAACTTTGTTTAGTTGTATTTGTATTTGTGGTTTGCGCTACTCTCCTCCTGTGACAGGACGTGGGTAGCGCACTTTTTTACCAGAAGGTTTCATTTTCAACCAAAATAGCCTAACTTTGCATCTCAAAATCAAAACATAATAACGAGATGTTACAACCGGAATTAAAACTGCGCCGCGATAAAATACGCTGGCTGATGGCTCAACAAGGTATTGATGCCGCCCTAATCACTTGTAATGTAAACTTGCTCTATACGTACGGCCGTGTTGTCAGCGGATACTTATACTTGCCTCTTAACGCTCCCGCCCGCTTATTTGTAAAACGTCCCAACAATATATCAGGCGAACATATCTTCTCTGTCCGTAAACCGGAACAAATCATAGATATCCTGAAAGAGGAGAAATTGCCCATGCCTACTAAACTGATGCTCGAAGGTGACGAATTGCCCTATACGGAATACGTACGACTGGCTGCCATATTTCCGGATATAGAAGTCGTTAATGGTACCCCGCTTATCCGCCAGGCACGAAGTATAAAGACAGCTATTGAAATAGAATTGTTCCGTCGCTCGGGAATTGCACATGCCAAAGCATACAACCAGATTCCTTCTGCTTATCGTCCGGGAATGACTGATCGCGAATTCTCTATTGAAATTGAACGTCTGATGCGCCTGGAAGGATCACTGGGTATTTTCCGCGTATTTGGTCAAAGTATGGAAATCTTTATGGGAAGCGTACTGACTGGCGATAACGCAGCTGTACCTTCTCCCTACGACTTTGCTTTGGGAGGTGAAGGACTCGATCCGGCACTGCCGGGAGGAGTAAATGGTTCTCCGCTGAAAGAAGGCCAAAGCGTAATGGTGGATTTAGGTGGTAACTTCAACGGATATATGGGCGATATGAGTCGCGTGTTCTCTATCGGCAAACTGAGTGAAAAAGCCTATGCCGCACATCAGGTTTGTCTGGATATACAAAACGAGGTTGCTTCAATGGCTAAGCCTGGAGCTGTATGTGAAGATTTGTATAACACTGCCATTGATATGGTTACCAAAGCCGGATTTGCAGAAAACTTCATGGGCATCAGCCAGCAGGCACGTTTCATTGGTCATGGCATCGGATTGGAAATTAACGAAATGCCTGTAATTGCACCACGTATGAAGCAAGAGCTGGAACCAGGTATGGTATTTGCTTTAGAACCCAAAATCGTTTTACCAGGTGTCGGTCCTGTTGGTATTGAAAACTCATGGGCTGTCACCAGCGAAGGAGTTGAAAAACTGACGATCTGTAATGAAGAAATTATTGAACTCTGAAATAGTGATTAGTGAGTAGTGATAAGTGATTAGTAGGCTGCGCATCATGCCGCACGGTACTAATCACTTATCACTACTCACTAATCACTACTCACTACTCCTCCATCTGAGTTTCCAGCCTCAAACTCTCCCACTCCGTCCATGTAGGAGAAACCATGCACTGCGGTTCCTGTATTTTACCAATCATAGCAGTTGCTTTCTTCACGGCAGTACTGGTTTTCTCAAAGAGTTCTTTCATTGAAAGGTTTCCTTTTGCATCCTTAATCGTTTTAATCAGGAAGTAAGTATAATAGCCTTGCTTTTTATCGTGATAAACACTTGAGGTCTGATCACCACTACTTGAAGAGAAACTCAAAGTATTCCCCTGAGGCAATCCTACTTTCGGCACTACGCGTACTCCTTTCTGTGCAAGCAGCAGGGTAGCACTCTTATAGCCACCACTGAAACAAGCATCGAGAAATACGTATGCACCTTTCACCGGATACGCAGCCAGTTCTTTATATGCTTCATTCAAAAAAGCAGAACGCGTAGATTCTATTACTGCCAGTATCACTGCCACAGAATCCTCATCGAAACGTTTATTCACGAGAATGAATACAGTTTTATTTGAAAATAAAACAGAAAAGAAAAAAGAATAACATCAGAAACAAATAAAAAGACAAGATCTGTCACGGTTTTCCGTCACAGCACAATATTTTATAAAAATGACACACATACAAAAAGTACCGGTTGCATTTCACTTAATTACAACCGGTACTTTCTCTGAATCCCTATTTTTACTTTATTGGTTTAAGTCCCATTTTTTCTGCTTTCTTGAACATTAACTCACGGGCAGCCTCATATTCATTAGGGATAACACCATCTAAAATTGCATCCTTCCAACCGTACTTTATTCAGATAAACGGCAAGCACATTGATTGTAAAATCACGACGATTATGATCATCTTCCAATGTACCATCAGAAGCTGTACGAATCCTTATCGTCACAGAGGTTTCGTACAGCTACCAAGTTATTTTAATAACTTTTCAATTATCCCATTGCCTAAAATCGATCCAAACCATCTTCGACATTTTGAGATCTGTCTTTACCGAATCGTGCCCATAGCGAATACCGCAGTTATAATGCACATAGGTCTTTTGCAGATCGATGGCATCAGTGATGGCAACAGAAACTACTCCAGGCTGTGCATCTGAGCTCAAAGAATAGATGCACTGTTGTTGTTGTAATTTCATACTGTTATTAATATGGCTCAAATAGTTCTGACGCAGTGTATAACCTCCCCATGTCACATAATTAGGTGTCATGGCCTGCGCGGCATCAATCCAGCGCTTTCCTTCACTTGTTTCGTAAACAAAAGCTTCCGCTCTATCGTAAAACTCACCGGGAATAAACTGCCAAAGTTTACTACACACCCCGTTGCCAAATTGTCCCTTACAAGAATAGTCCATCGACAGAGTTTTATAAGATACATCAGTGGATGATTCCTTGCTAAACGACACCTCTAAAGCCTCCCAGGGCTCTTCTGCCAACTTGGTGGGTGAGACCTCAACAGACACTTTCCAGAAAGAGTTCTCAGTATAGTCGGCTCCATGATTCACCGTTTGAGGTTGATAACTGATTTCCCGGAAGATGCCCCCGTCAGAGTGAATTGTCACCTCACTGGATGATTCCCGCATCATGTTCCAGATATAAGCATATACATTAGCACCCTTGGGAGTTGTATAATCCTTGATATTAGCAGTAAAACCATTGCCGCCAGTATTTGTCACACTCAATATACAGTTATTGTTTTTGCTATATATCTGAAAGTTATAGGCATCTATTGCCCAAACATTATCTATTATAACATCCGGACCAGTACCCTCTCTCATCTTATAGGGAACCGCCTGCATGGAATAGTTCATATCTCCCTCTCCCTGAGTATAACCATAAATACGGTTATAAATTTCAATCCGCTTCAAAGCCTCTTTGTCAGCCATCTGCGCATTGTATCCGGGATCCGGTTTAATACCTTTAGGCTGATTATCAACGGAGCGAGCCAACAACCTCCGGTTGAAAGATTCCACTCCCTTGCCTATCATATTATCCTTAGCATACGGATCGGCAGAAGGAAAAATGCGATAATGCTGCACGTTATCATAATTGATGCCGTAATAGCCTGATTCCATATATACTCCTATTAAAGAAAGCATTTCACTTTTTTGTTCCTGAGTTGTTCCGGTCGCTACGATATAGAAATCCCGTTTATAGAATTTCAGCATACGAAACAAAGACACCGGATATTTACCGGAAATCACATCATTGACATTCAATATAACCGTCGTATAGATATCCGGATTCTTGATATCGGTAGTGAATTCCGTCTCCGGATCTGCCATTTTATCGTAGTCAACGATGGTCTTTTTCCCTATCTCCCAGGAAGCAGGTATGTTGCTAAACAGGCGGGAAGTGATATCTTTTACTTCTGCATCATCGGTTCCCATACGAATCAGGACGACATCCTTCTTTTCTTCGTTACCATCATTTCCTACCGGATCATCATTGATATCATCCTGTACACATGCCCCGAAAAGAAGACTTGAAAGTAGGAGTATCTTATATAATATTTTTGTTTTCATCGTAATCTCTTTTTAATTGTTCGTTTTACCAGTTATTATAATCAATCCATACAGTAGTGGTTTTATGCACATCCACCGTTGTATCGTAGGCTGTGCCGGCACTACTGGGAAGAGGATGTAGTATGGCTTTTCCCCAGCTGGTAAACCAGGCTCCTCCACGTTGCAACACCATTCCGTCAGTAATTTCAACAGCTACCACACCTGCCGATGCACCGGTTGTACGGGCAGTGACAGCACACTCCTGTTGGTAATTGAGCAGGTTTTGATTAAACTGCAAATCGTTGTCATAGTCGCAGAAAACATTGTCCGTACCTGGAGTACCTGCTACATGATCGTAGAGAATATCATACCATGCAGGCGAAATCATGGCAGAACCATTAATCATGCCATTTGCATTCATAGCCTTACTACCCCGAAAGAGAATTTCAGGATACCACTTCCAGCAATACTCCATCTCGGCATCGGTAATAGTACGGGTCACTTCACGGGTCATCTCCGCCAATTGATAAGTGATGGATTTCCCCCAGCGGTAATCACCTTTCAGAACGGGGCTTACTCCCAAATCAAAGCCTACACTCTTATTGTACGAATGTCCGATAGTACTTTCTGTTTCCGGCAGACCGGGTGCAAAATCAATCAGTTTCAGGTTCAGTTGCGAGCGCTGGTCATCACGGATGTTAATCTTCGTATAGGCATTGTTACGTAATCCCCAGATTAATGCCCAAGTTTCATACATGGGTGGATTGTCCAAGAACACCAGTGAATTGTCAAGCCTGTTGGAGAATCCATTGCCACCCGAACTGTAGACGGCAATCATATTATCTCCATTGGTCGGAGCATAGATACGTAGATTATAAGTATCAATGGTCCATTCTCTGTCTACCATTCCATCATACCTTTTATCATCCTTCGGAACGTAATTCCGCGTTTCTGCCGTATAAGGCAAAAGCGATTCATATCCCGTCATGTGATATTTATAGTCGCTGGTATAAACATAGAAGCGGTTGCTGATGTAAATTCTCTTCATAGCATGCAGCGCCCGTGCAGTTACTTCCGGAGCCGATGGATCGTCCGTAGGTCCGGGGGAAAAAAACATACCGCGCGTGTCGGGACTGAGCCCTCCTGTGCCGCAAAGTTTCTTCAAAGCATCCGGATCATTCACATCATAATAAGCATACCGCTGTTCACGTGGAAAACTGACTTTATAATACCCCTTATCCACATAAAGCCCAAAAAGCTTAAGCATCTGCGTTTTCAAGTCCTCGCCTTTACCATCATTGGCAATTAAAATTACTCCCTGGTGATTATGGCGAATATTTTGTATCATTTCAGGAGTATAAGTACCCGCAATAAAATCGACAGCATTACTAACGATAGTCAAGTCATTCAGGGTATCTCTTGCCATTGTGACCAGTGTTGCCGACTTATCCACTCCAGGTAAATCATTAAAAGACAACATCTTGTCATAATGATTCACAGTTTGCAGCCGATCTGCAATCTTCTTTGTTTCTGCACTTGTTCCATTAAGCCAGATGAGATAACTACCTGGTTTGGCAGTTACATCGATAGCATCAGTACTTTTATCGGTCGCAACCGATGAATCTTCTGCGCTAATCGGATCGTCCATATCACAGGAGTAAAATGCAAGCAAAACAAACAGAAAAACAAATAAAGTTTTCATATTCGTATACGTTTAAAGGTGAAACAATATGCCACATTTTCCAACCGAAATGTGACGATTCTGATTACTTCGTCTATATGACAAGAACGTATGGCAAAACGAATAGGTTCAACTCGACATACTCTGAGGTTAATATACAGTCCATCAACAAGAAGCGATTCATGCATAGAATTCCCATGAACACTGTGATGTAGAAATTTATTAGAACTTTCTAATTTATATTATTTAGTTATTTCAACTGATCGGAAGATCTGATCAGAGTTTATAACCAGGTATAACACATTCAATGTATAAATAAAAATTATATAACAAGATGCCGTTACATATTATATAAAGTTTTCTAACCATTTTAGTTCCATTATTAGAAAGCACCCTCAATACCACTTTATAGGGTGAAACAGATTCTCACATTACTCTTGAAGAGTACACTGCCATAATGTCTGTTATCAATACGGAGCTATTTAACAACTACTGCCATCTGCCACAATGTCTGCTACATTTCACTTCTACCTTCATACTCTTCCATATATGAACATTACTGAAACTACATAGAAAACACCAATCTAATACTTCTCTAATTTTATATTAGAGAAGTATAACCTTATTACCAATCAATTGTGTTAGCATTTGCGGCTTATTATATGAACTAAATTTATAAAAGTATGAAAACAAAAATGTTTTTTTTAATGGTAGCCATGCTACTTGGTGGAGATGTATCTTATGCATACGACTCTTCAGTGAACACGCCGGTTCCAAAGTCGGAACAAAGTGAACAATACATTCCAACCCCCTCATTACCGCCCCAAGTATCTGTTTGTGTGGGTGAGGCTGTTGAAATTCAGTATCCTATGATTGGATCAATGGTATGGGAATGCGAAGATCCGCCAATGGGCGTAGAGCAAGAATTATCAACATCGTTGGAGCTGATATTATTCTCTGTATAAAAGGACTTCAGGAGGGAAAATATCTGGTTAATATGATATGGCATAACCCACTTGACCCGAGCCAGCCTCCCAAGGCAAGGCAAACCATTAAAGTTATTGTTCAGCCATGCTGTGATAAATGATAAATAAGAGGAGACAATCTTTAAACGATTAAATTAAAAGCAACTAATTCGCAATGAATTAGTTGCTTTTTTCAATCTTTACAAGACTGATATATCTTCTTATTTTAGTAATACTTCATTAAACATTCATTACTGTATGGAAACAGAATGTAAAAAACTCATTCTTTTCCTTTTCTTTCTTC
The DNA here is from genome assembly GCF_019734355.1 of Bacteroides sp. K03. Lineage (NCBI taxonomy): Bacteria > Pseudomonadati > Bacteroidota > Bacteroidia > Bacteroidales > Bacteroidaceae > Bacteroides > Bacteroides sp. K03. The sequence goes on along the minus strand of NZ_JAASHC010000007.1, from coordinate 202,415 downwards.
CATTGTTTTGTACCGTATTTACCCAAAAGAAAATGAATCGAATAGCCATAGACTTTACTTTATTGGTTTAAGTCCCATTTTTTCTGCTTTCTTGAGCATTAACTCACGGGCAGCCTCATATTCATTAGGGATAACACCATCTAAAATTGCATCCTTTATAGCACTTTTTAACGAACCAATCTCCTTACAGGGAGAAAGTCCGAATATTTCCATAATCTCCTCACCGCTTACCGGAGGCTGAAAATTACGAATACGATCTTTCTCTTCCAGATCTTTAAGTTTCTGACGTACCAGACTAAAATTATTCAGGAAACGTTGTTTACGCTCCATATTTTTAGAAGTGATATCAGCTTCACACAAAGTCATCAAATCATCAATGTCATCTCCCGCCTCAAAAAGCAGACGACGCACGGCAGAATCCGTCACAACGTCATCGGCAATCACAATAGGACGCATATGCAGACTTACCATTTTCTGCACATATTTCATCTTTTCGTTCATGGGCAATTTCATATTCCGAAAGATGGTAGGAATCATCTTTTCGCCAATGAAATTATGGTTATGGAAAGTCCATCCGATTTTGGGCTCCCACCGTTTGGTAGCAGGTTTGGCAATATCATGCAACAAAGCTGCCCAGCGAAGCCAGAGGTTGTCCGTTTTCTTACTGATATTGTCGAGTACTTCGAGCGTATGATAAAAATTATCTTTGTGTGCACGTCCATTCCGTGTTTCTACCCCTTGCAACGCTGCCAATTCAGGGAAAATAAGCGGCAATAATCCACTCCGCTCCAGATCGATAAAACCTTTGGAAGGTACAGGAGAAAGAATGATCTTGTTCAGCTCGTCTGCAATCCGTTCACGCGAAATAATCTCAATCCGTTCACAATTGCGACACAACGATTCAAAAGTATTATCATCAATGTAGAAGCCAAGTTGGGTAGCAAAACGGATACAACGCATCATTCGCAAAGGATCGTCACTAAATGTTATATCCGGATCAAGCGGAGTGCGTATAGTCCTTTCTTTCAGATCATTAATTCCTCCAAACGGATCGACTAACTCGCCAAACCGCGCTTTATTCAGACAAACGGCAAGCGCATTGATCGTAAAATCACGACGATTCTGATCATCTTCCAATGTACCGTCTTCCACAATGGGCTTTCGCGAATCACGCTGATAAGATTCTTTGCGGGCACCCACAAACTCCACTTCAATGCCGTGATACTTCACCTGCGCAGTACCAAAATTCTTGAAAAGTGCAACATGAGCGCCTTTACCCAAGCGTTTGCCCAATGCTTGCGCCATCTCAATGCCACTTCCCACCACTACTACATCTATATCTTTGGAAGGGCGTTCCAGAAAAATATCACGGACGTATCCGCCCACCACATAACACTCTAATCCGAGTGCATCGGCTGTTTCTGAAATCTGACCGAATATCTTATCGTTAAATTGCTGTTTCAGTTCTTCCTGAGTCAACTCTATCATAATTGGTATTTAGAAGTTAGAATTTTGTAGCCGGAATTGAATTCCAACTGCCAACTACTACTTTTGGAGTGCAAAGGTACAACTTTTCATCCTTCACGCTACGCTCTTCACACTAAATTTGTATTTTTGTCATTCATAACTAAAGAACAACAAAATGAAGAAACTGATTGTAGGACTATGTGCCACGCTTGTATTAGCCTCTTGCGGTAACGATGCAGAAAAAAAAGCCAATGAAAGGCTAATTACAGCCCGTATAGCCTTTGAGCAAGGAGATTATAACGAAGCCAAATTGCAGATAGACAGTATCAAAATACTCTATCCCAAAGCTTTCGATGCACGAAGAGAAGGCATAAGCCTGATGCAGCAGATAGAATTGAAAGAACAACAGCAAAGCCTGGTTTATCTGGACAGTATTTTGCAAACAAAGCAGAAAGAATTTGAATCGATTAAAAACAAATATGTGCTGGAGAAGGATGCAGAATACCAACAAACGGGTAACTACTTCTGGCCTACCCAAACAGTAGAGAAGAATCTACACCGCTCCTTCCTGCGATTTCAGGTGAATGAACAAGGAGTGATGACTATGACCTCTATTTATTGCGGCGGAAGTAACCTTCATCATTTTGCAGTGAAAGTAATAGCTCCTGATGGCAGCTTTGCCGAAACCCCTGCATCTAAAGATAGTTATGAAACAACTGATCTGGGGGAAAAGATAGAAAAAGCCGATTATAAAATGGGGGCAGACGGCAATGTAATGGGATTCCTCTACCTGAACCGGGACAAAAATATCAAAGTAGAATACATTGGAGACCGCAAATATACTACTACCATGACCCCTGCCGACAGACAAGCACTTGCCGGTATTTATGAATTATCACAACTATTGTCGTCCATCGGGCAAATAAAGAAAGAACAGGAAGAAGCTAACCTGAAAATACAATTTGTAACAAAGAAAATAGAACAGAAACAACAGAAGGAAGCGACTGAAAAAGAAACCAAATAAGTAACAAAGAAAGTACGTATTTAATACTGTGTTAAATACGTACTTTATATAGATAAAAGTACGTACTTTGGTATGTATGAAGTACGTACTTTTGCAAAGTAAAAACAGGATCATTTAATTTATCGTTAGCAATGTTAATTTCAATACCCTATACTAAAAGTACAATTGCGTCAGCTTTCATGAGATTGACATTGTTAATTTCACTCCTGTTCATATTCGGAAGGTGTATTCAGGAAGATCCGGATGTATTTTCATTGAAACCGGGAGATGCCTTACCGGAGTTCTCGGTAGAGGATAATGATGGAAATATTGTATCAACAGCCACACTGCGTGGTAAGGTATGCCTGATTGCATTCGTCAATACCGGATGCCCCGATTGCCGGAAAGAGCTACCGGAGATAGAAAGTGCTTATCAGCAATTCAAAGATAATGAAGTTGTCCGTTTCGTAATTATAAGCAGATCTCAGGGATACGAAAGTCTGACAGAATACTGGACTAATAACCAGCTTACAATCCCCTACTCCGCCCAGGAGGATGATGCTGTTTTCAAGAAGTTCGCTTCACAGAATATACCTCGCATTTATATTGCCTCTCCCCAGGGGATTATTGTTTTCACTTCCGATGACTCTTCCAATGTTGTTGCAGAAACAATCAGTACACAAATAAATAACCTTATCAAAGTTCCGGAATAATCCGGAAATAACCTGGAACGCAAATGGCCACATTTTTTTATCGCTTGGCGTACCTCCCCGTGCGGGAAGCACCCTAATTCTTATTTTTGTTTAGCGACTAATACTTCTATATCATATCCTATAAAAAGCCCGCTTTCAATCACCCCTGTGATATTCTTTATCTCTTTTTCTAAGGACTCACCAATTTCCCCAAACCAGGTATCAAGAATAAAATTTCCATTCTCGGTCAGTATGGGGCCATCTTTTCCTTTAGCCATGCGCAAGGTAATCTTTGAAGCTCCAAGTTCTTTCAACTGATTTTCTACATACACCATCGCAGTAGGAAAGACTTCAACGGGAACAGGAAACTTACTACCCAGCCGGGAAACAAACTTACTATCGTCCACAACAATAAAAACCCGGTCACTGCTTTTTATCAATAGTTTTTCTTTAAATAACGCTCCTCCTCTTCCTTTAATAAGATTGCGGGAGGGATCTACCTCGTCGGCACCATCAAAAGCCCAGTCCGGATGTTTCTCCCAAAGAGTTGTCTGTGGAATCCCCAATTGTGTACAGGTCATTGAAATCTCTATCGAAGCAGGAATCACCTCAACATGAAGCTGTTCTTTCCGGATTCTTTCGGCTATGGCAAAAAGAGTAAGATAGACAGTGGAACCGGAACCTGCACCAATTACTTCACCGTCTTTCACCTGTGCAGCCAGCTGGTGTGCCACCTGCTCCTTGCCTTCCCTGTTAATTATATCATCGGACCACTGCAAGCCGGTAATCAAGTTATTCCTCCATTCCATAAGCATGTATTTTGTTTATTATCATACAGTTTTGAATGTATTTCACCACAGAGTAACACGGAGTTCCACAGAGTTTAAATCTTTATTGAAACGCAGATGAACGCAGATTTTCACAAAGGGAAACAAATGTATGATAAAGAACTACAGTCTTTTAATCTGCGTTAATCTGTATTAATCCGCGTTTTATCAGATAAATACTACTCTGTGGAACTCTGTGCTACTCTGTGGTGAGTTTCGCTCATTTCTTTTCAAATTTAAATAAAACTGAAACAAGTTTATCTATAAATAACGAATTAAATATCCCTTTTGTTATTATCGCCTGGCGTACTTCCCCGTGCGGAAAGCGCTTTCTTTAATTCTTCGGCAATACGCCATTGAAGAGCTGCTTCTGCTTCTTTGCCTGCTTTCAACAGAGCATCTCCAAAGAGTTCATGCGCTTTGGGATGTTCAGGTTTCAATGAAGTTGCCTTATCAAGATCGGCAATGGCTCCTTCCGTATTCTCGGATTTCAGACGGAGCTTCCCACGGTTATAAAAAGCCTTGAAGCTGGCAGGACTGATGCGTATAGCCGTAGTAAAACATGTTTCGGCATCAAAATATTCCTTATTGTTAAATAAGGTGATGCCTTTACGAATCCAGGCATCTATGTAGTCAGGATAGAGTTCCAGTGCTTTGTCATAATTTGCAAGGGCAGCACGGGCATCGTGTGCCTGCGTGATGCATTCATTACCCATAAGTAAATATTCACGGGCATACTTCTTGAGATATTCCTGCTGTGCACGCATCTGCTCTTTCAGTTGCCGGTTCTGTTCGCGTAATGTATTTATTACTTCCAGTTTCCGACGGATCAGTCGGCGGGGAACCGGTTTTTCAATGTCATAGCGTGAATGAATGGCACGGAAGAATTGTTCCAGACACTCCTCCATATCTCCACGGTCGAAAGCACGGGCAGCAGCTACATATTGTACATCTGCCTGCGCTTGTTTCAACGCTTTGTCTATAGCCTGCCGGTTATTGAAACGCTGGGCAAAATTCACAATCTCTTGTCGTACAAAGACATCCGCCCGGTTAATCGGCTTTTTAAGTTGAATGCCCTCCAGCGATGTACAACGGCTTAATGCCACATATGCCTGTCCTCCGGCAAAGACTCCCCCGGTAAAATCGATAACCACACGGCTGAATGTCAGTCCCTGACTTTTGTGCACAGTGATAGCCCATGCCAGGCGAATGGGATATTGGGTGAAAGTTCCCAAAACTTCCTCTTCAATCTCCTTTTTTTCTTCATTATAGCGATAACGGATATTTCTCCAGGAATCCAGTTTTACATCACATTCCTTTCCATCATCTGTTATTACATAAATAGTTCCGTCGTCATCGTCAATACCTGCTATGGTACCGATAGTACCATTTACCCAACGGCGGTCATAGTCATTCTTGATAAATATAATCTGTGCACCCGGCTTCAGCACCAGGTCTTTAGAAGTGGGCAAACTACTTTCCGGAAAGTCCCCCTCTATTTCACCTTCAAAAGTTACCGGATCACCGGGAAGTTCGGCCAGCTTTTTATCATTGATATAGTCCACATTATCCCTTCGTGTGGCGAGAGTGATGTACATATCTTCTTCACTCTCTTCTATCTGTGTGCCATATCGGGTATTAAGTAGTTGTAAATCGGCTGCTCCGACAGTATTATTGCGTATATGGTCGAGTACACTGACAAAGACCGGATCACTCTGCCGATATACCTTCTGCAACTCAATTGAAACAAGGTCAATCTCACTAAACACACGTGCAGAGAAAAAATAGGGCGTGGGATAAAAACGATTCAGTATCTCCCGTTCATCGTTTTTCACCACAGGCTCCAACTGGAATACATCTCCTACAAGCAGTATTTGTTTCCCCCCGAAAGGTTCCCGTAAATTACGGGAATATACCCGCAGTATACGATCCACAGCATCAATAATATCTGCCCTCACCATCGAGATCTCATCAATGATCACCAGTTCTATCTGCTCAAGCAATTTCCGGTGTGGCTTTGTATATTTAAAGAATTCATGGATACGACCACGTTGAAGGCTCAGATTCGGATCGTCCGGCAGAATAGGATAAAAAGGAAGTTTGAAAAAACTGTGCATAGTACTTCCACCTGCATTAATGGCAGCAATACCGGTAGGAGCAAGCACTACATACTTCTTTTTAGTATTGGCACAGATATAGCGCAGAAACGTGGATTTACCCGTACCGGCCTTTCCTGTCAGAAAGACGGACTGGCGGGTATACTGGATAAGATTCAGGGCATCCTGAAACTCTTTATTGTTAGTATCTACTGTTGTTGCACCCACTCTAAATCACTCCGAAGTGTTTCAAAGCCTTTGCAATTCCATCTTCATCTACAGAAGCAGTTATATAATCAGCTGTCTGTTTTACATCATCTTTGGCATTTCCCATAGCGACACCAATAGCAGCATGGCGCAACATGCTGATATCATTGCCTCCATCACCGAATGACATAGTCTCTTTCAGTTTAAGACCAAAATGTGCAATCATCTCGTCGATGCCTTTTTGCTTTGTATTTCCTTTTGCCGTGATATCTGCAAAAGCCGGAAACCAACGTCCGGATTCGCTATTCGGAATCAACGATTGTATCTCCTTCTCTTCTTCTACGGTAATAAACGGAGTCATCTGGAAAATGTCCTCTTGTATGGCTTCTTTAAAAGTCTTCACCGGCATCTTGTTCACATGCAGGAAATCGTAAAATATCTGATGAACCAGTTCATTGGGCTGACAAACAGACAAGTTGTGTTCACTGACAAAAATGCAAGGATATCCTTTCTTCTCACAGATTTGTGCCAATGCCTGTACTTCACCGGGAAGAATAGCACTCTTATAAATAACTTCATCGCCCACAAAGCAATAAGCTCCGTTCATAGTGATGTAACCGTCTATCAATCCAAGATCCTGAATGGCAGACAAATTGTTGATAATCGCTTTTGGACGTCCTGTAGCAATAAAAATTTTAATTCCTTTCTTGTGAGCAGCAATCAACGCCTCGATAGTAGAGGCTGGGATAGCGTGCGTATCAAAACTCACTAATGTACCGTCGATATCAAAAAACAGGGCTTTCGTCATAGTGTTCCTTTTTATGCTACAAAAGTACAAAAAAGAAGTAGAACGACTGCGGTTTTATTTAATCTTTACGAACATTAATGCTTATCGGGTAACGGCAAAATGACGCTATCATTTCCATCAACCATATATACATGGCATTCATCAGCAGAAACAATAAAGGCTTCTTCTATAACAACTTGTTCGTTCTTATAACCAAGAAACTTGATTTTTAAGGGCTTATTTTCCAATTCCTTCCGGTAATCATCGTTCATAACCGGATATTGCCCGCTATCTTTATAATACGCATCCATAATATAATGCGTATCGCCGCCAAATTCCATTTTTTGTCCGGTCTCTAAATTAATCGTTTCAAACTTATCCAAAACAACCGGAGTTCCATCGGTATAAACAGCACGAATATTGATTTGGCGGAGCTCACACGTACAAACAACACTCTCTTCTTCTTTATCATTATGGCATCCTGCAATAACAACAAGTCCCAATAAAAGGAGAATAACAGATATTTTTTTCATAGGATGAGATGTTTTTAGTTAGCATTCTTTATTAGAAAATGCATAATTATAGTAAATACTGCATATCCCCTACCACATTTGTGGTATTTTTTTCTTTCCGGGTTAATTTTCTTACTTCTGTTTTCATTATGCAACAGATGAATTGTACATTTGCAAGCATATTAGTACTAAAACAGAATATTAAGATGAAATATAATTTTGATGAAATAATAGACCGTCGTGGAACGGAATCCGTAAAGTGGGATGCCGTGAGCGAACGTTGGGGACGTAATGATCTGCTCCCTATGTGGGTAGCGGATATGGATTTTCGTACTCCACCATTCGTAATGGAAGCTTTGAGAAAACGGTTGGAACACGAAGTGCTGGGTTATACTTTTGCCTGCGAAGAGTGGTATACTTCCATTATCAATTGGTTACAGAGTCGCCATGGCTGGAAAGTTAAGCGTGAAGAACTGACTTTTATGCCGGGTATTGTCCGTGGGTTGGCATTCGCCATACAATGTTTCACAGAGAAGGGTGACAAAGTAATGGTGATGCCGCCTGTATACCATCCTTTTTTTCTGGTAACAGAGAAAAATAAGCGTGAAGTGGTGTATAGTCCGTTGGTACTTCGTGACGGACAGTATTATATTGACTTTGACCGTTTCCGTAAAGACATACAGGGATGCAAGCTATTGATTCTTAGCAATCCGCACAACCCTGGAGGTCGTGTATGGACACGGGAAGAACTGGAACAGATAGCTGAAATATGCTATGAAAGCAAGACACTCGTCATCTCTGACGAAATTCATGCCGATCTGACCTTGCCACCGCATCAGCATATCACTTTTGCACTTGTGTCAGAGAAAGCACGTCAAAATTCACTCGTGTTCATGTCTCCCAGCAAAGCATTTAATATGCCGGGACTGGCAAGCTCGTACTGCATCATTGAGAACAAAGAGATATGTCACTGTTTTCAGGAATACATGGAGGCAAGCGAACTTAGCGAAGGACACTTGTTCGCTTATCTTAGTGTAGCTGCCGCCTATAGTAACGGCACCGAATGGCTCGATCAGGTTCTTGCCTATATCCAGTCGAATATCGATTTCACAGATGCCTTTCTTAGCGAATATATTCCGGATATTAAGATGATTCGTCCACAGGCTTCTTACCTTGTTTTTCTGGATTGCAGAACGTTGGGGCTGAATCAAAAAGAGTTGGTAGACCTTTTTGTGGACGGTGCACATCTTGCACTAAACGACGGAACTATGTTTGGTAAAGAAGGTGAAGGTTTCATGCGACTCAATGTAGCCTGCCCGCGCAGTGTGCTCGAAAAGGCATTAAAACAATTGAAAGAAGCATGTGACAACCGATAAACAATAATAAACAGAGAATTAATTACTAAAGACAAAATGAATAAAAACAGCTTTGAAGCGGAACTTCTGCATACTCCTTTTGATAAAGAAGACGCTTATCATTCACTCTCCATGCCGGTATATAATACCGCTGCTTATGAATTTGATACGGCGGAAGCTATGGAGGAAGCTTTTTGCGGACGTACGGCAGATCATGCATATTCGCGAATAACCAATCCCACCGTTCAATATTTTGAGAAACGTATTCAAACAATCACAGGTGCGCTGAACGTCACAGCATTGAATTCCGGTATGGCGGCTATCAGCAATATCTTTTTCACATTGGCACAAGCAGGAGCCAACATTGTTACTTCCGCCCACCTTTTCGGTAATACTTATTCATTTTTTAAAAGTACGCTCGCTGCATTCGGAGTTGAAGTTCGCTTTTGCGACCTTACAAACCCCGAAGCTGTTCGTGCTCAGGTTGATGAAAACACCTGCGCCATCTTTCTTGAAGTTATCACCAATCCCCAGCTTGAAGTAGCCGATTTAAAAGTACTCTCCGGCATAGCACACCAGATGGGTGCTCCCTTGGTAGCAGATACTACTGTTGTGCCGTTTCACATCTTTCATGCCAATGAATTCGGGGTAGATATCGAGATTGTGTCCAGTACCAAATACATTTCTGGCGGAGCCACCAGTCTGGGTGGTCTTATTCTCGATTATGGTACCTTCGACTGGAGTAATTCAAAGAAGCTTCGTTCCATGGCAGATCAGTTTGGTGCTTCTACCTTTACTGCGAAGTTACGTAAGGAAATCCACCGTAATTTAGGTGCTTACATGACTCCCCAGGTTGCTTATATGCAGACGTTAGGTATCGAAACAATGGAAGTACGCTATGCACGGCAGGCTGCCACTTGCCTACAGTTAGCACAACGCCTGCAAACCCTGCCTCAAGTGGAAGCGGTTAACTATACCGGCCTCGAATCCAATCCGTTCTATCAATTAAGTACGAAACAGTTTGGTGCTTATCCCGGTGCTATGCTTACATTTGACCTTGCATCACGCGAAGCCTGCTTCCGTTTTATGAATCGCTTGCAGCTCATTCGGCGGGCAACCAATTTATTTGATAATAAAACACTTGCTATTCATCCGGCCAGTACCATCTACGGTTCTTTCACCGAAGAACAACGGCAAAGTATGGATGTCAGTCCCAAAACGATCCGCCTCTCGGTTGGGCTTGAAAGTGCAGAAGACTTACTAACCGATATCAGCCAGGCATTGGCATAACCCTGCCTGAGAGATTCTACGGATTATATCGTTTTCCACAAACTAATATTTTGTTTCACTTATTGTGAGAAAATATTAGTCTGTGGAATTTTTATATACTAAATATAGAAGTCTGTTTCAAGTTTTATTCAAAGCTGATCCGAAATGAATCAGTTCACCACAGAGGACACGGAGGGCACAGAGATATTATTTTCTCTGATGAAACGCGGATGATCGCAGAACGCAGATTAAAAAACTGTAATTCTTTATTTTATCGTTATTTCCCTTTGCGAGAATTTGCGTTCATCTGCGTTTCATTAAAAATTTAAACTCTGTGCCCTCTGCGACCTCTGTGGTGAAATACATTCAAAACCGTACAAAAACGAGTCAACTACGTTATTATAACCTCTCTTCATAAAAAACATTAATACATATAAGAATATCTTCCTTTTCCATCGCTTATATCAAAAAATAAATGATATATTTGTGATATCAAAATGATATCACTAAAATCACAACTTATGGAAACAAAAGAAACTCTTTTCACTGGTTTTAAGATGAATGGTTTTGCCATGCTGTTTATTATTGCTTTATTACTGGGAGTAAGTATTGCTTCGTTCTTTCTCATTGTTCGCCCCAATGGTTTCACTGTCACTGCAGGACTTTTGGGAATTATCATTTCCATGCTTTTTATACCTGGATTCAATCGCCTGGAACCAAACGAAGCCCGTACTATGGTTTTCTTCGGCAAATACAAAGGTACATTCAAAGAAACCGGTTTCTTTTGGATGAATCCCTTCCTGGATGCAAAAAAACTTTCTCTCCGCGCTCGTAACCTCGACATAGAACCTATCAAAGTAAATGATAAAATCGGAAACCCGATTCTTATCGGACTGGTACTCGTATGGAAATTAAAAGATACCTATAAAGCCATGTTTGAGATAGATTCTCAGACCATGGCCAACGTGGCAACCGGTAGTAATGCTGTAGCCAGTCGTATGAATGCCTTTGAGAATTTCGTGATGATACAGAGTGATGCCGCCCTCCGACAGGTAGCCGGACAATACGCCTATGACGATAGTGAATCCAACGTCGAAGAACTTACTCTACGCTCTGGGGGTGAAGAAATCAACGAACAACTGGAACAAAAACTCAACGAACGACTCGCCATGGCAGGAATGGAAGTTGTTGAAGCCCGTATCAACTACCTTGCCTATGCTCCCGAAATTGCCGCAGTCATGCTACGCCGCCAACAAGCGTCAGCCATTATCAGTGCAAGAGAAAAGATAGTAGAAGGAGCTGTTTCTATGGTAAAAATGGCACTTCATAAACTTTCGGAGGAGGAAATTGTTGAACTGGATGAAGACAAGAAAGCAGCAATGGTGAGCAACCTGCTTGTTGTACTCTGCGCTGATGAGGCTGCCCAACCAGTAGTAAATACCGGAACATTGAATCATTAATCAGAATGAGTTTCGTGGCGAATATCACTAATGCTGCAAACAGAGTGTTTGAATAATAAAATAATAAATCTCTCTGCGCCTCATTATCAGACATTGATGATGGGGCGTAGGGCATAAAAACTGGAATAAGTACCGTGGCTAAAAAAGAATCTTCAACTAAAAGTTTCGTTCTGCGCGTAGATGCCGAAACAATGGATGCCATTGAAAAATGGGCAGCCGATGAGTTTCGTAGTACGAACGGCCAGCTTCAGTGGATCATCGCCGAAGCGTTGAAGAAAAGTGGGCGAATTAAAAAATCTAAGAATCCAAAACCGGAACAAGAAGAGGAAAACACATAAAATGCAAGTCACTTAAATAGACTTCCCTGTATAAATCATCTCTTTAGTTTTTATTAACTACAAAAATTAGTTTATCAACTAAAACTTTTCGTTCTTTGTCTTAAACATAGATAAAGTTATGAAAGGACTAACAGCAAAAGAAGAAGAGATCATGGGTTTTTTCTGGGAAAAAGGCCCTTTGTTTGTAAAAGAGATGCTGGCTTTCTATAATGAACCGAAGCCACATTTCAATACACTGTCCACCATTGTCCGCGGACTGGAGGATAAAGGTTTTCTTGCACACAATACTTATGGCAATACCTATCAATACTATGCTATCGTCAGTGAAGAAGCTTTCCGTAAGGGTACTTTAAAAAATGTCATTAGTAAATATTTCAATAACTCTTACCTCAGTGCAGTATCTTCTCTGGTCAAGGAAGAAGATATCTCTCTTGATGATCTCAAGCAGCTCATTGATGAAGTAGAACGAGCAAATAAATAAAAATCGAATACTATGGGACTCTTTTTTGCCTACATACTCAAATCGGCCATTTGCCTGGCATTGTTCTATCTATTCTACAGACTGTTGCTAAGCAAAGAAACCTTTCACCGCTTCAACAGGATTGCCCTGCTCGGGATTCTACCCCTGTCATTGCTCATCCCTCTGATTGAGGTCACTACTACGCAGCACACCGAAATGGCAAAAACGATGCTCACCCTCGAACAACTTCTGATAATGGCAAATTTCTATCAGGATACAGTCAGTGTTACTACTCCTGTAGAGGCTAATAGCAATACATTATCGGGCATACAGATAGGGCTGATTATTTACCTTGCAGGTATTCTGTTTTTTGCCTGTCGAAATCTCTGTTCACTCACCCGGTTATTACTACTGCTCCGTTCGGGTAAAAAAGAGAAATATCACTCCGGAATACAGGTTATCACGCATAATAAGGAGATAGCCCCTTTTAGCTGGATGAAATATATCGTTATTTCACGTACTGATCTCGAGGAAAACGGGCGTGAAATACTCATCCACGAAACAGCACACATCCACAACCGTCATTCTATCGATTTACTGATAGCAGACGTCTGCATATTCTTCCAATGGTTTAATCCCGCAGCCTGGTTACTGAAACAGGAATTGCAAAACATTCATGAATATGAAGCAGATGAAACGGTTATTAAAGAAGGCGTCGATGCAAAACAATATCAACTATTATTAATTAAAAAAGCTGTCGGCACAAGGCTCTACTCTATGGCCAACAGCTTTAATCACAGTACACTTAAAAAACGTATCACTATGATGTTAAAAGAAAAATCCAATCCATGGGCACGCTTAAAGTATCTGTATGTACTCCCGTTAGCAGCCATTACAGTAACAGCCTTTGCCCGTCCCGAGATCTCTGAAAAAGCTACAGAGATTTCAGCCGTCAAAGTTAATGATTTGACAGCAATTGTAGAAACGAAAGTGGCAGAAAATATTCCTTCTGCTGAGAGTAGCGTAGTAAATCCAACAGTTATTCCAGCACCTTTGACCGTGAAGGATACCGTGAAAACAAAGCAAAAAGAGGCCGTTATCGTTACTATCTCTTCCAAAGAAGACGCTCTGTCAGATATGGAGGAAATGCCAGAGTTTCCTGGTGGTACAGAAGCCCTTAAGGAGTATCTGGATAAAAATATGAAATACCCGGCCGAAGCCAAAGAGAAAGGCACACAAGGGCGCGTTATCGTACAATTTGTAGTAGATGCAAAAGGGAAAGTGACTTCTCCTAAAATCGCACGTAGTGTAGATCCTTCCTTAGATGCAGAAGCCCTCCGGTTAATAGAGAATATGCCGCAATGGACCCCCGGCAAGAAAACAGACGAGAAAGGAAAAAGCAAAGCAGTAGCTACCCAGTACACCCTTCCTATAGCATTCCGCCTGGACGGGAGCACTTCATCTTCCATTAAAGAAAATTTTCCAATTGAAAAAACAGACTATCCGCTCATTATCGTAGATGGCAAAGAAATTAGTAATAATATGATGAATGCGATAAATCCGGACTGGATAGAATCTATTTCTGTACTGAAAGATGCTTCGGCAACTGCTATTTATGGTGCACGCGGAGCGAATGGTGTTATTCTGATAAATTTGAAAACCAAAGAAGAATATGCGGCCCAAAAAGAAAAACCAGCAAAAACTTTAGGTGAAAGATTAGATGCCCTCTATCAAGAAAATAATGTGAAAGCTAAAGACGTTTCCTATTTTCTGAATGACAAACCTGTTTCTGCTACAGAAATCCAGGCACTGCGCCCAGAAAAAGGTAACACATATGGAGTAAAAGTTATGGACGTATCCGGAAAAACGGAAGTAAGAATAATAACCAGATCAAATGATACAGGAATACGCATCCGTGGGGTTCGTGGAGAAGTTCAAAGCGTAAATATGCCCTCTGACGGAAAGATCAGAATAGCAGGTAAAGTACAAGACACAAGCGGTAGCCCTGTAGTAGGTGCCAGCGTACTTATTGAAGGAAGCACCATCGGCACTGTTGCAGACCGTGATGGAACTTTCGTACTGGATGCCCCTAAAAATGCAACTCTTTCTATCAGCTATATTGATATGAAAACAGCTAAAGTAAAAGTAGAAAACACTACTCCACTCATTGTTACCCTAAAGGCTGATTAATAAACAAATACTCTCTCTCTTAATTGTTTCAACAAGGAGTGCCGGACATAGGGGCCGTCATTCCTTGTTTCATTTTACAAATGAAACTGTTTGATGCCAATGGCCCTTAATCTATTTTTAATCTCTTCAGACTCAGAAAGAGATTAATTAATTTTTGCCGGCAAGTCATCGAATGCTTCCGGATTTTCTATCTTTGTCCAAATTTCAATAAGATATGAAAGAGAATAAATACGATGACGAGAAATTCTTCAACCAATATAGCCAGATGTCACGTTCGGTAAATGGCTTGAAAGGTGCGGGAGAATGGCACATACTAAAAACAATGTTACCGGACTTCAAAGGAAAACGTGTATTGGATCTGGGCTGCGGTTTCGGCTGGCACTGCCAATATGCTATCGAACAGGGTGCTACATTTGCTTTGGGCATAGATATTTCTCAAAACATGATAGAGGGTGCCAAAGAAAGAAATGCTTCTCCCGCTATAAAATACCAATGTATGGCTATTGAGGATTATGATTTTCCTTCCGAATCTTATGATGTTGTTATCAGTTCACTGACATTCCATTATCTGGAATCATTTGGCGATATATGCAAAAAGGTATACAAATGCCTTAGACAGGAAGGTACATTTGTCTTTTCTGTGGAACACCCGGTCTTCACAGCTTACGGTACTCAAGACTGGTATTACGATAAAGACGGAAAACCTATACACTGGCCTGTAGATAACTATTTCACAGAAGGAAAACGCAAAGCTGTCTTTCTTGGAGAAGAAATTACTAAATTCCATAAAACACTAACCACCTATGTAAACGGATTACTCCAGGCTGGATTTCATATAACCGGACTAATAGAACCGGAACCGGACAGAGAGTTGTTCGGAGTCATTCCCGGTATGGAAGAAGAATTACGCAGACCAATGATGTTACTGGTTTCGGCTACAAAAGTGTGCTAAAATAAAAGTACAGATGAACGCTAATTAGCGCAGATACAATTTTATCTTTGTGCAGATTAACGTTAATCTGTGTTTCTTAAGCTATACATGCCGGAGCTTTATCAGACTTTTGACACAACCCCTGATTTAGTACATTATTTCACCCGTCTATTCAGTTGATTGTTCGCCTTAGCGGGTTTTGACTTTCCAATTCGTTTCCCGGTAGGCTTTGCCTTTCCGCTACTTTTAGGACGGGAAACACCAGAACGGGTATTATTATTTCTTATCGTCATAACTATGTTCCTTCGTAATATTCACCCAGAAAGTAACGGGCAATAAAATCCCAGTTCTTTCCTAATATTTCTTTTCCATTCTCAAACGGCAACCGGATATCAGGGAACAAATTCTGTTCTACACCATATTTCAACAAATCAAACGGGCAATAACCCTTATCCGTAAACAACTTATAGCCCTCTTTTACTGCCATTTCCTTATCGTATGCCACTTCATTACGCTTATCACAAAAGAAGTATGCTACGCCAGGTGCTACGAGAATTCCTTTGGGATTGGCAAAAACAACCGTATTACCAAACTCCGCATCCAGCTTATTCGGTATATCTGTCCGACTCCAATGCAAATGTTCCACAAAGAAAGTCTCCATCTGTTCATAAAGCGGGAAATACATAAGTTGCTCCCCTCCCGTAGCAGCCAAAAACAATCTCACGCTTTCCGGTAAGACTGTATCCGTCTGTATAGAAGGTATTTCTGTTCTTTCCTTCAACAATTGCTCAGAAGGCAATACCCAGTCATCGGAAGAAATTTCACAAATTGGTGCTTGTTCAAAAACAATATCCATTGCCTCATACACATTATTTGCCAATTCCAATATCTTTTCATCAAAAGGATTGGCAATGACTGCTTCATCATCATCATTTGAATTAAGCTTCCACAGTACAAAGGCAATGTCCACTTCATTTATTTCATCAGAGACATAATCTACCGGAATTTCATAAAAAGGAAGATTACGACCATATAACTTATAACATAAATCACTAAAACGTCTCCAGCCACCATCATTCGCAATACTATCTTCCAGATATATAGTAAGCAGGAGAGCGGCATTTTGTATATTTTCCGGTGTTTTATCTGCATACAACCGGGAAGAAGCGATCAGTGAAAAAAGCTCATCAGCAAATCGCAGATACCACCCATCAGTAGAGGTAATCCTTGTACGGGAATGACTTCGTAGCCATGAGGACATTGGTATCTTTCTATTTTTTATCATACTATACGTTTATTTTTTACGTAGACAAAGGTAATGATTTTCAAGACATACTATCGCGTGAGTGAGAACTTCAGACGCATACCGAAGTCAGCACTGGTCACCGGATAAGAGGAAGCAGACACAAGCGGGGTATTCTTCTGACGGTCATAATAGAGACTCACACTAAGTAAGCGGCTGAGCGTATAATCCGCAGAGAAAGATATCTTGAGTGCTTTGTTACCACTGGTAGCCTGCGTAGTGACTTGCTGAATATCCCGGCAAAGTGCAAACTGATTACGGAAAGATACATCCGCACGCAAAGCAAGGTCATTACTTATTTTATTCTTAGAGTTCTTCGTATTACGTCCGGGGAAAAGTTCCAATCCCATAATCTTATAACCCATGCCTACCACAAAATCCTTCGTTCCACTCTCTACTACCTGATTGGCAGCAAGGCTAAGATTCAGAATACGTGTAGTCTTGTACTCCACTTTGGTAGTGATACCATTTTTAAAAGTGACATCCACTCCAAATAAAGGAGAGAATTGCTCATTGATAGAAACAGCTGAAACATCGTATATAGATGAAGGAACAGGGATACCTGTTTGTACATCGTCTACAAATCCCAGATCGCCCATATAACTATGGAAACTCTGGAAAGTACTATAACTACCCACACTATAAGTACTACGATAACCATGGGTCAGGGTCACACTCTTGAAGTACTTCTTGAAAAATTCAAGTTTACTCAGTCCGCTATAAGTTATACGCCAGTTAGGCATCATCGAGAGTATTCCCGGGAAAATATCCAGCGAGCTTTTACCCGCATCCCTACCCGTATAAGCCGCCAGGAAGGCAGGTATCATTACACTCGAATTGTATTTACTAATGCTATTAAAGGTCTGTGGATAATGCTCCATTCCCGGAAGAGAAACACCTTGATACAATTGTTCGACTCTCTTTTGAATCACATCCAGATTTCCTAAGAAACGATTGAAAGAAGACGAGGAATATCCATTGGATGGATTATGACGTTCAAAAGAGCTACCAATCGTTATAACAGTCATATTAAAGTTACCACTCTGTACCTCAGGCATTCCATCGTACATAAATTGTATGGAGCGGGAATCATTACGTGTACGCCCTGCATTAAGGTCTATCTTCAAATCACGCAGAGGCTCCAGAGTCATGCGTATCTGTAGATCTTCCTGGGCATTAGTCGTAGCAGGCTCTATATTAGAATTATTCTGAATAAGCCAGTTATTCCGGATTGCCTTATCAATATAATCATCACCTGTCATACCAAAAGCAAAATCAAGACCGGGAGCGAAACCGGAACTCCCTCTCGTTTGCCCAAGCATATCCCCTATTTCGGGCTGGAAACCCGGTAAAGTCATAGCATATGTATTCTTATATGTAATGCTTACATTACGCACCATCATAGCAACACGTGCTGCCGATTGTGCAATTTTATACCAGGGGTTATCCTCTGGCTTCGGCCCTTGGATAGCCGTCAGCTTCACCCGGACACTGTCTCTGGTTTCAATACGAATCGTGTTAGCATCTATCACCTTATAGCGGATAGGATAGCGATCACCATCAACCGTCAGTGCTGAAACCTTAGGCTTTTTCGAACCTAAACTGTGGCGAACGGTTATAGTGGTATCTTTCTTCAACTGTATCTCTTTCTCATACCGTTTAGGCTTTGCTTTCTGACGACTATCGGGACGACGCGTCGAAGAGGTAGTAGCAAAACGGCGGTTAGTCTCTTTAAGAAAAGGTACCTTATTATACAGAATCTCCAGATTGAGACGGCCATTCACATCAAAAGTCCGTTGGTTTGCAATCGTATTACCCATTTCTTTCCCATCAGCTAGAGAAACACCACGATCCCAGCTATAAGAAGAATTAAAACGCGTATCTGCTGTCATCCAGTCTGTAACAGGGAACTTATCAAACGGCAATTTATACGTAGCATTAAATGTCTGTTGATAATCAATCGGACGTCCGAAACTAAGCAGACTACGCCGTATTGTATCTTTCTTTGCTTCATATTCATCCGGTTCGAGTGTTCTGTTCACTACTCCGTAAGGTTCTTCTATCTCAGCATGGGTAGCTGATGTGAAGTTCATACGAAGATTTTTAGTCAGATCCCAACGCAAAGAGAAATCACGATTCCAAAGAAAATCCTTTGCCACACTAACAGGTATTTCCGCCGGATCACTCAAGTTCTCCATATCACGCAACTGAAGCTCATAGTAATGCCGGTTCATATCTGTATTGAAAGAAATATTCTGCGGCAGATAGCTTAAGTTGAGTTCTTTAACGAACTTCATCCATTTTGATTTACTCTTCAGTCCTTTGAACGGTTCCCAGGCTTTATACACAGGCGCATAATTGTAAGAAAGCGCTCCACGCCAGTCCGTTTCGTTCTCATAGACAGTAGTACTACCCTGATTATGTCTGTTCGTGCGACTATAGCTCATTGTGAAGTTCCCCGGATCATAAGGCATCGGATTCTTACTGGTAACTCCCACACGCATATTACTCAAACTAAAATTCTTATAGGTCGTTATCGTATTAGCGATATTACGTAATGAATCTCGTTCGGCATTTGTAGACAAAGCATCCAGCGCATCTTTCAACAGCATATCCTGATCCAAGGGATTATACTTGGGAGAAGTCTTCTCACGGGAATATGAAAAATAGACCGGAGCGGTAAGTTTCACAGCCTTCGGAAAAAAACGTCCCAACTCAAACGTAGTAGTAAACTGATATTGATAATAATCATCCAGGCGACGTTCGCTTACACTCTGTTCCAGTCCACCAAAACCGGCAGTCTCTACATGTCCCGCCATACTGATACTTCCAAGATCCGACAACTGCACATTCATATTTCCCTGTGCTGCCCAGCCACCCTCTTCGTCAAAATCGGACAGACGCAATTCGTTTACCCAGATTTCGGCCGATTTCTTGGCGCGTGAATTATTACGCACACCAATCATCATCGTCTTCACCTCTGCAAGTGACGGATTACCTATGATACTTACCTTATTGGCTGGTTTGTCGGGGTCATATTCAGAATAAAGCTTTCCATAACTTACCCCCGAAAGCGAATTATTCTTTGTTTGGTTGCGCTTTTTCTTTATGTCAGTAAACACAGAAAGTGCAATATCCAACATATTGTCTTTAGGCCATACTATCAGTTTATCAACATCTGAGTCTCCATTATAATTGCCTGCCGGAGTTAGCTTCAACGGGATTTCGTATTCATAAAAGTTAGAGCTATAATCGGAACCCAGACGAATGAAAACAGATAATTCTCCGTCTTTAGGGTCAGTTACATCACCTGTTAAAGCCCCGGCATGAGTGAACATCTTCAACCGGCGGTACTGGCGCATATCCATTGTAGAATTTTTGTAAACAGCACGTGCATCACCCGGCGCAAGGTTTTCAACTTTCAAGCTCATAGCCTGTTCATTTTGCTGACGCAACTGTGGTTGTCCCGGATCAATAACACGACTAATACCCGGAGGCATTACATAGTTAATAGGTGTCTTATCTCCATTCTCTTCAATATTAACAGTTGAAACATCCAAAGTACCTGTCACTGTAGGTGCAGGATTTTGAAGGTTATATAACGGATCTGTATACGTACGCCAATCACCACGCACCAGTTCAAGAGTGGCAAAACGCAAAATTACAGGTTTAGAGAACCCGGTAAGGAACATACGCATAAACCGTATCGACTTGAAATCTCGGATACTTCCGACAGGTGTACCGCTGCGCACAGGCACTTTAAACTGATACCAGGTCACCTCTTCCGTTTGGCCGTTACGCAATTTCACTTTAGTGACACGCTTATCGGTAATATTGTTCGTACCCACTTTCAATTCAGAAGGAGTCAGATGAATACGATACTGGAAATATTTTTCTGTTTCCGAAAGTGTATTATCTTGATTAATATCTTCTATATCAGGAGAAGTCTTAGCAGCCGTCGGATATCCCTCAGGAGAATCTTCATTAGCGGCCGAGTTCCCTTCGGTATTATTGATATATTTATAACGTTCGAGAATACTCTTCTCCTCAGCATCGTAATCGGAACCCCGGAAATAATGATATTTATCACCTGCAGGCGACTCGTAGAACTTTTCAAAAACAGAAGCATTCAACTTTGGCCGGATTTCTTCCAAATACTTAACATAAGTAGGATAGGCACGTTCATCTTCTACCGAAAGTCCATTCAATCCGACATCCTGTTTTTTACGTGCTCCTGCCGTATTATCAAAAGCATATACAAGGCTACGATCTTTAGGAACACGCCCCCAGTTTGTATAGTCTACTTTTGATTCATCACCATCAATAGGCAAACCATTTTCAAAAAACTTCCTACCATCTTTCAGGATATCCTCAGATACATCTCCTAAATTAAGATACAGATATCCGCCCTCTGTTGTACTCCGGGCGTTTTTTCTACGTGTATTATCCGCTCCCGGTTCATCTCCATCTGCATAAATAAAAGGATCGAGCAACCAAAATTCAACATATTCAATATTGGCCTTCTCAAAATCGGTTGTTTCAATCTTACGCATCATACCTCCCCACCGCTTTTCCGGTTCCAGCAAGTTACCATTTTCGTCAAGGTCTCTGTCCAGATTGTAAGGGCCACGTTCCTGAGGGTAATAAGCCACATTCAATATAGACATAGTAGATGCTTCCATATTATTCAACTCCTTTTTAGGATACAGCTCAGATTCGTACACCTCACGGACATAGTGATTGGAGAGTTGATCGAGGTCATTCTTAATGTGTGTCGGAGTAAGTGAAGAGTTACGGCGCGTAAATAATCCGTCGATATGATACCATGCCAATAAAGCACGATTCTTTCCATAGGGAATACTATCAGACAATCTCGATTCGGGAAACAATTCGAGATTATCAGGTCCCGTTGCCTTAAAGGGCGTAGAAGAGAGTTGCCAATACAAAGGCTGATGCAAATCGATACCACTTTGTGCACTCTCAAAATCATCTATATAAGAAGAATTGTCCTGCAATCCTCCCCCATGTCCCGGAAGAAGCTGAGCAAATTCCAATCCGAGATTAATATTGGAAGGAGCAGTAGCCTCCACAAACGGTAACTTATCTACCATATTAGTTAACCATTGGCTCTCACGTTTCCAGGAGGTATTCAACCCCCACAAGGTGTTCGATATAGGTTCGTCTCCCATAGCCACTTTGGTAGTCAGCGGCTTCTCTTTCAGATACATCACAGTACCTCCGAACTGGAAATCAGGCGAAAAATCATACGTAAAGTTCAATCCCAACATTGTCTTACGCTGCATATTATAAGACGTATTGCTTTCGAGATTTACACTGATAGGAGTCCCGGCATCAATAATACTCTGATTGAGAATCGTAACTACTCCCATTGTATAATCAACCGAATAGTCGGAATTTTCAGTCAGTGTCCGTCCACCGGCCGTAACACGTACCGATCCCCGTGGCACATTCATCGAACCAAGACGTATTTCATTGGCAGACGAAGCACGATATTCACCTTGTAAACGGAATTTATTCTTCTCAGCCAACTGACGCGCTACGGTAAGAGTAGAGTCATATAATTCCTTGAAAACATATTTCTTAGCAATGTTCGGATTATCAATTTTTTTCTCCAGATACGATCCAAAAGGCTCTACTACCGGGAAAAAGATACGGCCATTCTGTGCATTAACCGTATATCCCTCTACAAAATCGAAAAATCCGTCACCTCCGAGCTGATTCTTACTATTCAAGCGATCCAGATTCATTACTTTAAGTAAAGGTATCTTATTGATCTTACCCTCCGGAATATAACGTAAATAAACTCCGGTGGTGTCACTCAGATAAGTGATATTTAATGTAAATTTTTCTTTCTGTACCTGATAGGCATTCAGTGAGTAAACGTTCTTCATCATCAAGTCCCAGCAAGCAGCATCCGGAGAGTTGGAAGTATTTTTTAACAGTTTAACGAAAAGACAGTCGGACGTCTCCTTGATATCGGATGAAAATTCACCGACCTGATAGGTCTTTCCATTAATAGTATAATCAAAAGCTACAGCAAGTACTTCATCTGATTGTAGAGTCTGTTTTAAAGAGATGTAACCTAAAGTAGTATTCACCGTATACTCCGAGGAGGTCAACAACCGGGCCGTCTCTATCTTTTCATAGTTCATGCCGCTTTCCATCCCAGGAATTGATCCTATCACAGAATTTACTGCACTTATATTACGTGCAGCACTATAGGTGCTTGTCATCTGCTGATAAAGATTATTATCACCATTAGCAGGTGGAAGGGTGTCCTTAGAGATTGCGATCCACGAAGCTCCCTTACTAATATAGGCTTGAGACTCTCCTAAATCCGTAAAAGCTACAATATTACGCGGGTTCTCATAATTACCTCGTTTATTCGTTACCCAAACCTCAACCCGGTTAATTTTCACTCCGGAAAGAATATTAGGTAATTGTGCCATATTACGGTCATACCTATCACGAAAATAGTGTGCCAGAAAGAAGTGACGGTTCTCATCATATTCATCTGCTGAGAAATCAAAAGGAATGGTCTGTGCCCCTCCTTTACTATTAACGGTTTTTGATTCACTCTCCTGCTGGCTGATCACCGTTTGCAACTTTAACTTTCCGAACTGCAAATCGGCACGTACACCAAACAAAGAGGTAGCACCACGTATCAGCGAGTTACCGGTAGTCATACTCACGTTACCCGCTTCAAGCAGTTTTATTATCTCATCCTCTTTGCCCTCATATTTCAGTTTCAGTTTTTTACTATCGAAGTCAAAAGTAGCGTCCGTATTATAATTCATGTCAAGGTTTACCTTATCTCCTACCTTACCGTTGACATTAATATTAATTTTCTCATCGAAATCAAATCCCCAGGTTTTACGCATACTTTCAGGCAAAGTAGGGTTCTGAACATTGTTGTACTTTACTCCAAAACTGAGTTCAGCACTTCCCTGAGTACGAATCTGAACACCACCCGGACCAAATATTTTTTCAGCCGGACCAAGATTAAATTTCATATTCGTAAAGTCAAACTCCTCTTTTCCCTTAGAAAATACGGAGTCATTACGCTGACGGTAGTAATTCTGCATGGAGCGTTTCATACTCCAGTCTAAGTACTCAGCGGGAGTCATTATGATAGGAACGTCCATTTCCTGCCCACCGATAATAGTACGGATCAAATAGCGGTTAGTCAATGCATCATACTCTACCTTTTCCTCAACAATGGGCATAGGTTGCAGTATCTGCGCTGCAACAGGCAAACTACCTAAAAATAAGAATAATATGACAATGAAATAATATACCAATGTACTAATATGCCAATGCGCCAATGTGCCAATGAGTCTGCGATATAACAGCACAGCACATTGGCACATCGATACATTGGCATATTGGCACATCATTCTCATAATCTCTTCAAGGCCAGTTTTATCACTTGTTCTACAGCAGCATCGGGTTCTTCCTTCAAAATGGCAAGTACTACCTTTTGTGAGGGAGCCGCAGCAAACCCAAGCATCGTCAGTGCAGCAACAGCTTCTTCCTGTATTTCGGTATTCATGGCAGACAACAAAGTACTCTGCCCTCCCCCTGCTACAGGGGCAGCAGTCTTTATTTTGTCTTTTAAATCTACAATCACACGCTGTGCAGTTTTCAATCCGATCCCCTTCACCGTCTTCAGCAAATTAGCATTCTCCGTACTGATAACATTAACCAACTCCGACGGCGAAAGTGCCGAAAGAATCATTCGTGCCGTATTGCCACCAATACCAGATACAGAAATCAACAACAAAAAGAGTTCACGTTCCTGCTTGTCAGCAAAGCCATACAGCACATACGCATCTTCGCGAATGGCTTCATAAATATATAGTTTACAAGTGTTTCTCCCTTGAATCGCAGAGTATGTATTTAATGAAATATTCACGGCATACCCCAAACCGTTACAATCGATTATTGCTGTTGCCGGACTAAGTTCGGCAATCTCGCCTTTGACGTATTCTATCATAATACTTTATTAACGCACGCGCACGACAAATATTGTGCTTCACTAACCTTGAGTAACAAAAACTAACTTTAACAACCATTTCACCGGTAGAAACAGAAAAAATGATTATTTTTGCAGCATAAAGAAAGAAATATGTTAAACGAAACCCATAAAAGAATGAAAAAAGTAAGAGCAGCCATTGTTGGTTATGGTAATATTGGCCGTTATGTACTGGAAGCCCTCCAGGCAGCCCCGGACTTTGAAATAGCAGGTATAGTTCGCCGCGCAGGAGCTGAGAACAAGCCAACCGAGCTAAACGATTACGCCGTAGTAAAAGATATAAAAGAACTGCAGGGAGTAGATGTAGCTATCCTTTGTACCCCTACCCGCAGTGTAGAAACATACGCCAAAGAAATTCTGGCATTAGGAATCAATACAGTAGATAGTTTCGATATTCACACAGGTATTACTGCGCTCCGCCGTGAGCTCAGCGTTTCTGCAAAAGAGCACGGAGCTGTATCTGTCATCTCAGCAGGTTGGGATCCGGGTAGCGACTCCATTGTACGTACTATGCTGGAAGCTATTGCTCCCAAAGGTATCACTTATACAAACTTTGGTCCGGGTATGAGCATGGGACATACCGTAGCAGTAAAAGCTATTGACGGTGTAAAAGCTGCCCTTTCAATGACTATTCCTACTGGAACCGGAATCCATCGCCGTATGGTATACATCGAACTGAAAGATGGCTACAAGTTTGATGAAGTGGCTGCTGCAATCAAATCTGACGCTTATTTTGTAAACGACGAAACTCACGTACAGCAAGTGCCTAACGTCGACGCACTTCTTGACATGGGCCATGGCGTAAACCTAACCCGTAAAGGGGTATCCGGTAAAACACAAAATCAGTTATTTGAATTCAATATGCGCATCAACAACCCTGCTCTGACAGCACAGGTTCTGGTTTGTGTTGCCCGCGCTTCCATGCGTCAACAACCGGGATGCTACACGATGATTGAAATTCCCGTAATTGATCTTCTCCCGGGCGACCGCGAAGAATGGATCGGCCACTTGGTGTAAATAATAATAGCCAGACTCTGTATTTATACAAAGGGATTACTCTTTTTTCGAGTAATCCCTTTTCTTTTTACTTCTTTTTTACAAAAAAAATACTGAAAATAACCGTTATTATGTCTTTTTACATATATTTGCAATATTAACAAAAACGCAAATAGCTATGAAATGCACACTAATTATACTATTTCTGCTATTCTTCTGCAGTCTGCACACCTCCGGACATACGATAGAGCCAACCCTGAAATTCGGAAAGCCATCGGATGAAGAACTAAAAATGACTGTTTACGAACCCGATACTACAGCAACAGCCATTGTATTATATGATATAGGGAAAAGCAATTACAGATATACTAATAATGAATTCGTACTTATCACACAACGTAGTGTGAAAATAAAAATACTAAAGTCGGAAGGCAAACAATATGCCGACATCAATATCCCCTATTACGCACCGGAACAAACATCAGAGAACAGAGATAATATCTATGATCTGGAGGCCTATGCCTACAATCTGGAAAATGGTAAACGAGTAAAGACAAACACTAAAAACGACTTTATCGTACGAGAGCGTATCAATGAACGGTATATGCAACTCAAGTTTTCCATACCTGCCGTAAAAGAAGGAACCGTTATTGAATATCGTTATAAACAGGCATCCGATTATTATCTTCAACTGGAAGACTGGGTGATGCAAACAGAAATTCCTACAATATACAGTGAATACAGTATCCTGATACCCAATATCTTTATCTTCAACATCAAAATGCAAGGCAGAGACCGGATAAAAGTAAAAGAGAAAGACGGTGGATACACAATAGAACATACTACTTTAGGAGGATTGGGACAAGTCAAGAAAACTCTCTCGGTACACGCACGCGAACTCACCTTTACCGCACACCATCTTCCGGCACTACCCGATGACGAAGAATATATATGGTGTAGCAATGACCACAAGGTAAGCGTTTCTTTTGATCTGCAAGGAGTGAAACAAGGCGAAAATTATAAGTCGTATACTCAAACCTGGGAAGATATTGATAACTTCTTACTGAAAGAAGATTTTGAAGATTTCGGCCAGCAGCTTTTCCTGTTTAATCCTTACCATGAGGAAATGGCAGCGTTACAACTAACAGATATGCCATTTGAAAAGAGAGTAGAAGCCATCTTCAAATTACTAAAACAGAAAATGACATGGAACGGAGAGTACAAACTCTATAGCCCCGATCTTAAAAAAACGATAAAAAAAGGAACAGGAAGTAATGCCGACCTTAATTTTATCTTTATAAATATGTTACGTGATTGTGGCATTGAAGCATGGCCCGTAGTATTACGTATGCGCAATACGGGAAGGCTTCCCATTCATTACCCATCGCTACAAAAACTAAACACTTTCGTGGTTGCCATACATACTGACAAGCAAAAGAATATCTATCTTGACTGTTCTATGCCGGAAGCTTTCCCAAATGTATTGCCCGAAAAATTAACCGTAGAAAAAGCCCGGATTATCAACAGGTTAAGTGACCAGGAAAAGTGGGTAGACCTTACTCGAATCCCCAATAATACATTTAGTATGACAATCCGTGTAACGTTGACACCCGAACAGCTGCTCACAGGAACACAAGAAATTAAACGTACAGGTCATTTTGCATTCGACCGTATCCATCAGTATAAGCAGGCTAAAGACAGTATAGATTTCATCAGAAAACACGAAGCCCAAAATGATTGCCACATTACAAATTACACACAAAAAGAGATTGATGCAGCCAATAGTTCTGTTTATGAAGCTATACAATTCACCCGGAAAGCGGACAATGCCAACGAAGAATATCTGTATATCAATCCGATGTTATTTACCCATATCAGCAAAAATCCCTTTATACAGGCAGATAGAGTAATGCCCATAGACTTGCCGCAAGCCTATATGTACACCGTAACAAACACCCTCATATTGCCTGAAGGATATCAAATAGAAGAAATTCCCAAAAGCCAGGTATATATTACCGAGAAGAAGGGGATCAGTTGTCATTACTACATCGAAAAAGAGGAAAGAATCATTCGACTGAAATATATGTTCATAGTGAAACAGCTTCACTTCGAACCGGCAGAATATCCTAACTTACAAGCATTGTGGGCCGCCACTGCCGAAAAAAACAATGCACTCATTGTACTCAAAAAACTTTAAAACATATAAGAAATGAAGCGCACACTATTCATTGTTATCGCCTGTTTCATAACAAGCGGTATTTGTGGACAAGAGACAACGGTCCCGGAGGTTAATACGAAATTCGGAAAACCATCGGATGAAGAACTCAAAATGACAGTTTATGAACCGGACACCACGGCCGCAGCTGTAGTACTCTGCAAGAAGACGAATGTTTTCTATGATGTTGTCAACAATGACTTCCGGATCAACTACATTTATGAAACTAAAATCAAAGTACTCAAACCAGAGGGAACCTCTTTTGCCGATGTTGTTATACCTTATTATGAAGATAAGAAAGGAAGTTCCATGAAAGAGATAGTAAGTCAGATAGATGCCTTCGCCTATAATATAGAGGAAGGTAAAACAGTACGTACGAAGATGAAACGGGAATTCATCTTCAAAGAACGGCTCAATGACAAATACATGCAAGTCAAATTCTCTGTTCCTAACGTAAAACCGGGAACCGTCATTGAATACAGATATAAGATATTATCTGACTTCTATTTCCATATAAATAACTGGAGTGCCCAACAGTCTATTCCTGTTCATTATACAGAATATGATATCACCGTGCCCGAATATTTCAAATTTAATTTGGACATGCACGGAACAGAGCGACTGCAAACCGAGGACGAAACAGTTGGCGTCAATCTCGTTATCGGAGGACAAGTATTTCAATGTAACGGCCGGCATTTGTGTTTCAAAGGTAACAAGCTACCGGGCCTGCATGACGATAATTACGTCTGGTGCGTAAAAGATTACGGTACACAGGTCAATCTTGAACTGAGTGGGCTTGATTTTCCGGGAGCACTCTATAAATCATTTACCCAAACCTGGGAGAACATAGATGAAGCATTACTGAATGACAGTGAATTTGGCGGACAACTTAAAATACAGAATCCATATCGGGAAGAAATGGCTGCCTTAAACTTAGATAACTTAAAAAGTAACGAAGATAAAATAGCTGCTATTTACACTTTATTAAAAAAGAAAATATCCTGGAATGAAGAATATGCACTTTATGGAGGTAAAAGTAAAAAAACAGTAAAAGAAGGTATAGGCAACAATGCCGAAATCAACTTCATCCTAATGAGCATGCTCAAGGATGCGGGTATTCCCTCTTTCCCGATAGTTATGAGCCGTCGCAGCATGGGAATACTTCCTTATGCACACCCTACCATACAGAAACTGAACACCTTCATTGTAGGTATAGCCAACACAGACAGTACACTTGTCTATCTGGATGGTTCAGTAACCAATGGCTACCTGAATGTACTCCCTCCCGTGCTAATGGTAAACCGGGCACGGGCAATAATAGGAGGCCGCCAAAGCAGATGGGTCGATTTGAGTCAAACCTGTAAGAATCAATTACGCTCCATGGTAAGTGCAGTAATCAGTCCGGATGGCAAAATATACGGTAGCCGTAACACAAGCTATATGGGACAATATGCCTCTGCCTTCAGAAAAAAATATCAGACAGCCAAAGACAGTACCGAATTTGTAAACGGACTGGCATCGAAAGAAGACGTGAAAATAAGTGTATTCAATGCACAAGGTATCAACAAATTCTCTCCGCAGGTCAAAGAGACTATCATATTTGAAAAACAGGCTACCGTTAACGATAACTTCATTTATTTGAATCCGCTTGTATTTCTGCACACAGAAAAGAATCCCTTCACTCAAACCGAACGAAAGCTTCCTGTGGAATATCCCCATGCAGAACAAATCACATTGTCCGTTAATCTGACCATACCCGAAGGATATGCAGTAGATGAACTGCCGGAGGCACTACAGGTAAAAACAGAAGACGGCCAAGGCATGTGTCGTTACAATATTGCCGTACAAGGCAATAAGCTAATAATCAATTACATCTTCAATTCCAACAAATTGCTTTATCTACCAACGGAGTATCCCGGGCTACATCACTTCTGGAAAGTAATAGCAGAAAAGAATAATGAAACAGTAGTACTAAAAAAATTGTAAAGCGATCATGACAAGAAACAAATTATACAGTAGTATTCTGTTACTCTTGCTTGTACCATTTGCCATGCGGGCGCAGGTAAACATTACTCGTGACGCCTACTCCGTTGTACAAAATGCCTCCACAGAGATCATCTGCGAATCGGCTACAAGTGCTCTGCAAAAAGAAAGTTATACTATCACCATTCTTAATGAAAAGGGACGGGATGCTGCACACTTCTTCTGCATGTGTGACAAGTTTCGTTCTCTGCGAAAATTCTCCGGAGAGATTACAGACCCGACCGGTAAGGTCATCCGTAAAATTAAGAAATCGGATTTACAAATGACCGAATACTCTTCGGGGCTAACCAGTGATGACTATACCTATTATTACGAGTGTAACCTCCCACGCTATCCGCTTACGATAAAATATGAATGGGAAGTGAAATGCAAAGATGGGCTAATAGCCTATCCGAATTTTGTTCCTCAAAAAATGTACAATCAATCGGTAGTGAAGGCTGTATATAGCCTCCGGACTCCTCAAAATATGATTACCCGTTACCGGACAATCAATACTCAGGCAAATGTTACACAAAAAACAATGCCGGATGGAAACACCCTCACAGAGGTATCTATGGGACCGATAGCCGCCCTCGAATATGAACCATTCGGTGCATCACTATCCGAGCGTATCCCCCGGATTTATTTTTCGCCAGGGCAATTTACCTTTGATGGCACACAAGGAGATATGAGTACCTGGCAATCATACGGTGCATGGCAAAACGGGTTACTCACGGGACGTGACCAACTGGCCGAACCTATAAAAACAAAACTGCACGAATTAACAGTCCATTGTACAACTCCCCGCGAAAAGGTACAAGCCATCTATAACTACCTGGCTACCACAACGCGCTATGTGAGTATCCAGTTAGGTATCGGAGGATTGCAGCCCATTGCAGCAGCTGATGTCTGCCGTGCAGGTTTCGGCGACTGCAAAGGATTATCCAACTACACCCGTGCTATGCTAAATGAGCTGGGAATCCCTTCTGTATATACTGCCATCAGCACGGATAATGAACGGTTACTGCCCGACTTTTCCAGTGCCAATCAGATGAACCATGTCATCCTGCAAGTTCCACTCCCCGGAGATACGCTTTGGCTGGAGTGTACCAATCCGCAATTACCTTTTGGATATATACACAGTGACATTGCCGGACACGATGCTCTCCTCGTTACACCGGACGGAGGTAAACTTTACCGGTTACCCTCCTATCCCGATTCACTTAATACACAAACAACAATTGCCCGAATCACGCTTACCCCCACCGGAGGGGCCAAAGTAAAGGCTTGTGAAACCTCCTGTCTTTTCCAATATGAAAGCATGATAGGCATTACCCGACTTGACCCCGCCCGACAAAAAGATCATTTGCGCTCTAATATCAATCTGGTACAGGCAAACATAAGTGATGTACAGATAACCGAGAAAAAAGATGCAATCCCCCAGATTGATCTGCAATACGTGGTGGATACCGAGCAATATGGAAATAAGACAGGCAACCGACTATTTATTCCTGCCAATATCTTTCGTAAGGGTTTCACCACGCCCGAACTCAAACAACGTATTCAGGACGTTCATATCAACTACGGTTATCTGGATACAGACAGTATTCTTTTGCAGATACCGGAAGGATATGCCATAGAATCTCTTCCCAAAAGCTATAAAGCGAAAAACAAATTCGGCACCTTTAGCTCTTCTTTACAGGTGAAGGGTAAGGTAATATATATTGTACACCGTTTATTAATGCACAAAGGCGTTTACCCTAAAGAATCTTATAAAGATTTTCTTGAATTTCGCAAGCAGATAGCAGGACAATACAATAGCAAGATTATCTTAAAAAAAGAGGTGCTTCCCGCACAGGGAGGTGCGCCAAGCGATGGTTAATTGAAACTCTGTGAAATTCTGTGATTCTATGGTGAGTTTAGTTCATTAGAATCTATTTTGTGCAAAATGGTGTTTGTCATTACCATCAGTTTCTTTTTCCGGTATCAATAAAGCTCTGTCTCATAGAGGAACGTATGATGCCTCGGTGGGCAACGTTGTTTTAGATGTACATGTAAAGCAGTACGACATGTACATGTGGGACAGTACGACATGTACATGTGGAGCAGTGAAACATGTACATGTAAAACAATACTGCTCATCGGGAAAAGGAACGTTCCTTTCTGAGAAAAACAAAGTACGACACCGGGCAACGGTGACGATGTCGTTTAGGGACACTTCCGCTACCGAAAAGATATACCCATAATCTTCGTTACTGTACGGTTTTGAGTGTATTTCACCACAGAGTAACACAGAGTTCCACAGAGTAGTATTTATCTGATGAAACGCGGATTAACACAGATGAACGCAAATTAAAAAACTGTAGTTCTTTATCATACATTTGTTCCCCTTTGCGAAAATCTGCGTTTATGCGTTTCAAGAAAGATTTAAACTCTGTGGAACTCTGTGTTACTCTGTGGTGAGTTTCGCTCGTTTCTTTTCAGATATGAACAAGTGCTCTTATTATCCATTTTTAAACTGCCACAGGAAAATGTTTTAGAAAAATAGAGTACCTTTACGGCCGAAAGCTAAAAATGTACAGCATTGGATAATCATCGATATACTCATGGCGAAGAACTCGCTAATACACTCAGTCACGCTGCCGGAATTTTGCTGGGAGTTATAGCCGGATACCTCCTGCTGGTAAAAGCGGCTACCGGTAGTGAGCCGAACTGGGCAGTTACCTGCATTGCAGTCTATCTGGCAGGTATGTTATCGTCCTATATCAGTTCAACCTGGTATCATGCTTCCAGGCCGGGACCGAGAAAAGAATTGTTACGTAAATTTGATCACGGAGCTATCTACCTGCATATCGCAGGCACTTACACCCCATTCACACTATTAGTGATGCGGCATGCCGGCGGATGGGGATGGGGAATCTTCACCTTCGTATGGCTCTCTGCACTTGCAGGTTTTATTCTGAGTTTCAAGAAACTGAAAGAACACAGTAATCTCGAAACATGTTGTTACATTGGAATGGGTGCTTCCATCCTAATAGCCCTGAAACCATTAATGAACTGTCTTTCGGAGATAGGAGCCTCACCTGCTTTCTGGTGGTTGATAGGTGGAGGTGCTTCTTACATCATCGGCGCAGTATTCTATTCTCTTCGTAAACCTTATATGCATTCAGTATTTCATCTCTTCTGCCTGGGAGGTAGCGTAGGGCATATTATAGCAATCTGGACAATCTTATAAATCTTAAAAGTTTTCCATTTTGGAAAACTTTCTGTATCAGGAAGAAAGAAAAGTTTCCCGAAATTTAATGTTAAAAGCCTTTATACCTATAAGTAAATCTCTTATCTTTGTCCCGGTTCCGGAACTAAAAAGAGGTTTAGTCACAAGGGAACGCTGTGCAAATCGGCGACAGTACCCGCTGCTGTAATTCTCTGAGAATCCGCACATTATGCCACTGTGCTTTATACATGGGAAGGCGTGCGAAGGAGGGATAAGTCAGAAGACCGGCCGGAACCAATGGACAATTAACAATGGACAGTTGACAATTGACAATTGACAGTTGGCAGTGAGCGATTACTGTTTATCCGATTTTAATTGCCGCCTATTTTTTTTATTAACCACTCAGTTGTCAAACATCAACTGCCTTTTGGTCAGCCAAAAACTGTCAATTGTCAATTGTCCACTGTCAACTGAACAAAGCTTTCGGGAGTTAAAGTTATGAACTACGCTGAAATTTGTATCATCAAACGTGATGGTAAAAGAGAAGATTTCTCTATTAGTAAAATTAAGAACGCTATAACCAAAGCGTTCAATGCCTCCGGCATCACCGAAGAGCAGCAGCTCGTGGCTGACATTACCATGAATGTCATCAGCCGTTTTTCCAATCCCACTATTACTGTAGAAGAGATTCAGGATCTGGTAGAAAAAGAATTGATGAAAGTACGGCCCGAAGTAGCCAAAAAGTACATTATCTACCGCGAATGGCGTAATACGGAACGTGATAAAAAAACTCAAATGAAACACGTAATGG
This sequence comes from Bacteroides sp. K03, assembly GCF_019734355.1. Lineage (NCBI taxonomy): Bacteria > Pseudomonadati > Bacteroidota > Bacteroidia > Bacteroidales > Bacteroidaceae > Bacteroides > Bacteroides sp. K03. The sequence continues at coordinate 168,204 of NZ_JAASHC010000007.1, read as the reverse complement.
ATGGTATTGTAGCCATTGACAAGAACGATATAAATTTGAGTAATGCAAATATGAGTAGTCACACACCGGCTGGTCAGATGATGACTTTTGCATCTGAAGTGACCAAAGACTATACGTATAAATACCTGTTACCCAAACGTTTTGCAGAAGCACATCAGTTGGGCGACATTCACATCCACGATCTGGATTATTATCCGACAAAGACGACGACTTGTATTCAGTATGATATGGACGATCTCTTCGAACGTGGGTTCCGTACCAAGAACGGAAGTATCCGTACTCCACAAAGCATACAAAGCTATGCAACACTCGCCACTATCATCTTCCAGACCAACCAGAATGAGCAGCATGGCGGACAAGCAATCCCTGCATTCGACTTCTTCATGGCGAAGGGAGTAAGTAAGTCATTCCGCAAACATCTGAGTTCATTCATCAGTTTCTACGTTGCAATGGAAAGTAACACAGCTGTAGAAGAAAAAGCGATCCGCGCATTAATAGAAGAACACCTTCCTTCTATCAAAACCAGCGAACTGGAACGCGAAACACTACGTATGGCACTGACTGCCTTGCAGATCAATATAGACAAAGAACATCTGGCACGGATCATAGAGAAAGCCTACTTTCAGACTCGTAAAGATACGCACCAAGCTATGGAAGGCTTTATCCATAACCTCAACACAATGCATTCGCGTGGAGGCAACCAGGTGGTATTCAGTTCTATAAATTACGGAACAGATACTTCCGCCGAAGGACGTATGGTGATTGAAGAACTACTGACAGCCACTATCGAAGGGCTCGGTACCCGCGGAGAAGTACCTGTATTTCCCATTCAAATATTTAAGGTGAAAAACGGAGTATCTTACTCAGAAGAAGATTATCAAAAGGCAATGAGTGATTTTGAAGCAGCAGAGGAAGGGCGCATGACCTTCAGTGCTCCCAACTTCGATCTTTTTCTGAAAGCCTGTCGTACAACAGCCAAGGCACTGTTCCCCAATTTCATGTTCCTGGATGCACCGTTCAACCAAAACGAAAAATGGGATGCCAACGATCCGAAACGTTATCGCTATGAATTGGCAACAATGGGCTGCCGTACACGTGTATTTGAAAACGTTGCCGGAGAAAAGTCTTCATTAGGACGCGGAAATCTCTCATTCACCACTTTGAATATGCCCCGTCTGGCTATTGAGGCACGCATTAAAGCGGAAAGCATCATTGAAGACAAGCGCAATACGGATGCCATCGAGATGAAAGCCAAAGAGATTTTCCTGGAATCAGTACGTGAAATGGCCACTCTGGTGGCAGATCAGCTTTACGCCCGATATCAATATCAACGTACTGCACTGGCACGTCAGTTCCCATTTATGATGGGTAATAACGTATGGAAAGGAGGCGGTAGCCTGAATCCAAATGAAGAGGTAGGCGATGTATTGCGCAGCGGTACACTGGGTATTGGCTTCATCGGCGGACACAATGCCATGGTAGCACTCTATGGCAAAGGACATGGTCACAGCGATAAAGCATGGAATACTTTGTATGAGACTGTGATGGAAATGAATAAAGTAGTAGACGAATATAAAGCTAAATATAACCTTAACTATTCTGTGCTGGCAACTCCAGCCGAAGGCCTTTCCGGACGTTTCACCCGGATGGACCGCCGTAAATATGGTAAAATTGAAGGGGTAACTGATAATGATTACTACGTAAACTCTTTCCATGTAGATGTAAAAGAGCCTATCAGCATCGTAGAAAAAATTAAACGTGAGGCCCCCTTCCATGCCATTACACGCGGAGGGCACATCACTTATGTAGAGCTGGATGGTGAAGCACAGAAGAATATACGTGCTATCGCTAAAATCGTAAAGGTTATGTATGACGAAGGTATCGGCTATGGCTCTATTAATCATCCGGTAGATACCTGTCACAACTGTGGATACAAGGGGGTCATTTATGACAAATGCCCAGTATGCCGAAGTGAGAATATTTTGCGTATGCGCCGCATCACCGGCTATCTGACAGGTGATTTAAGTTCATGGAATTCAGCCAAGCGGGCGGAAGAAAAAGACAGAGTGAAACACTTGTAGAGTTGAAAATTGAAAGTTGAAAATGAAAAATTACTATTCAGCATGACAACGCACGCAGCTAATTTTCCATTTTCAACTTTCAATTTTCCATTTTCAATTAAATCAAATGAAGACTCTCAACTTACTATACACTTATCCGGAAACGATAGTAGATGGTGAAGGCATCCGGTACTCCATTTATCTGGCAGGATGCCGCCATTGTTGTCCGGGATGTCACAACCCGGAGAGCTGGAACCCATGTGCCGGTGAAGAGCTGACAGAAGAACGAATCATGGATATGATCCGTGAAATAAAAGCGAATCCACTATTGGATGGAGTAACCTTCTCGGGAGGTGATCCGTTTTTCAATCCTGAAGCTTTTCTCTTATTAGTGAAACGGATAAAGGAAGAAACCCGGCAAAACATCTGGTGTTACACCGGATATACCTATGAAGAGATACAGGCACAGCCCCGGTTAGCAGCAGCCTTACCTTATATTGATGTGCTTGTAGAAGGGCGTTTCATACAAGCACTCTATTCGCCTCATCTGGAATTCAGAGGAAGTAGCAACCAACGGGTGATTCGCCTGCACCGCTAAAAAAACTTATATTCAACTGACCACAACAACTGAAAATGTTTTTGTTTTGTTTAATTGGCAAGACTAAAGCATTTTTCGTTTATGAACCAAACACTTACTCCAAAAGCTTCTGACAAAGAAGAAACAGACGGTCTGCCCCTTCCGCGACGGATATGGGCGGTAGTAGCCATATCTTTTGCGCTTTGTATGTCGGTACTTGATATTAATATTGTAAATATCGTGTTGCCCACTCTTTCACACGACTTCGATGTATCTCCTTCCGTTATCACATGGATTATGAACGGATACCAGCTGGCAATCGTAATTTCATTATTATCTTTTTCTTCGTTGGGAGAAATATACGGATACCGACGTGTTTATCTCTCGGGAATAGCGCTCTTTTGCATCACCTCATTAATCTGCGCACTGTCTACTTCATTCTGGACACTGACACTTGCACGTATCTTTCAGGGATTCAGTGCTTCTGCCATTACCAGCGTGAACACAGCCCAATTACGTACCATCTATCCACGCAACCAGATTGGACGCGGAATGGGAATCAATGCAATGGTAGTTGCCATATCCGCAGCTGCAGGACCTTCCATAGCAAGCGCCATACTTGCCGTCAGTTCATGGCACTGGCTATTTGCCATCAACATACCTTTAGGATTAACAGCCCTGATACTCGGACACAAATATCTACCCCGGAAAGAAGAACGTTCCAAACGTAAGTTTGATATAAAAAGTGCTATTACCAACGCAGTTACATTCGGGCTACTTATCTATACAATGGACGGATTTGCTCACCACGAGCGAATGGACTACATTGTCATTCAAATAGTTATATTGGTTATAGTGGGCATCTACTACGTTCGCCGGCAATTGGGACAATCCTCTCCGCTTTTGCCGTTGGATTTACTAAAAATACCCATTTTCACTTTATCCATCAGCACTTCCATCTGTTCGTTTACCGCACAGATGCTGGCGATGGTTTCCCTGCCTTTTTTCCTACAAAACACGTTGGGACACAGTGAGGTTATGACTGGTTTACTACTGACCCCATGGCCTATTGCCACTCTGATTACCGCACCTACAGCCGGATACCTTGTTGAACGCATCCATCCGGGAATCCTGGGAAGTATCGGTATGATACTTTTCGCAACCGGACTCTTTTCACTGTCTACACTCACCGCAGAATCAACCGATCTCAGCATTATCTGGCGATTGGCACTATGTGGTGCAGGCTTCGGTCTGTTTCAAACACCCAATAACAGCACGATCATATCCTCCGCACCTACCGCACGGTCGGGAGGAGCCAGCGGAATGTTGGGAATGGCAAGGTTATTGGGACAAACATTCGGAACAACACTTGTTGCATTGCTATTCAGCTTCATAGCACATGAAAAGAGTACTTCCGTCTGCTTGCTCGTAGGAAGTGGATTTGCAGTGGTAGCAGCTATTATCAGCGGATTACGGATTTCTCAACCTTCAACGGTAAAGTAATATCATGTATTTCCTCCATATACCTCAACAAAAGCGATACACAGAGTATATATATTGCCTGCATGCAGGATACGCCCGGCGTACATACAGCCAAGGCGTACTCTGCATGCAGGCAAAGTAGTTCTCACATACCGGTACTTTACAGACCCGCTAACAGCTGTGACAATTCTTTCCGCCAGTCCATACCATTCTCCGGTTGATAAGTATGTAGCCCAAATTCTTTGCCGATATATATATTCGAAGCTCCATCGTCAACAAAAAGTGTTTCGGAAGGAAGCATACCACTATCTTTCAACATATAGTTAAATATTTCCGGTTCAGGCTTGGTGCAACCTATCTGATAAGACAGATACAATTTATCACAATAATCCGTCAAAGGCTTTCCCTGAGAAGAAAATCCGGGACTGCATGCCCACGACATTACATAGGGGTTCGTATTACTTAAAATATATACATGATAAGACTTTCTGAGTTCCAGCATATAATCAAGCTTGCGTATATCTACCCCCGTGAAGAATCCCAGCCATGCCTGTCTGGTCTCCTCCATTGTCAGCTCACGTCTGCACAACTCTCCCAGCTTATCCCGAAATCCTTCTGCTGTCAGTTTACCCTCTTCCAGCTCCTGGAAAATACCAGTCTGATGATACTTATCCAAACGTGTTTCTGCATCTTTCAGTCCTAACTTAATAAAGGCTTGAACCGCTTTATCACGATCTATGTCAGCAATGACACCCCCAAAGTCAAATACGATGTTCTTTACCATAATACTCGATGTTATATTTAGGGCAAAGATAAGTCTTATCCTCCTATGAGACAGTGTATAAGTGCTTGATCTTCATCAAAAAGAAGAACTCATTGTACAATCTGAGATTTGGCATCAATGCCGTAAAAACAAAATCCGACCTATGACAACGATCAAACCAACTGCAAGAATAATAAACAAGGCCTTTTTTCGTATAAAGACAACTACAAAAGAAGAAGAATCATAACTCTATACAAACTAAACAATTATGGTTATCTACATAAAATTCTCTATAAATAGAATAATTATCAATAAAACATATATAATTACTATCTAAATTATACCAGAAAAAGTCGTTATTTGTAAAATCAAGTAAAACAACATCTATGACTCTACTTAACAAACTCAGTTACAAAGTAAAATGTACTTATAATAATTACTTCTGGAAACAAACCCTCAAGAATATGAAGCAGGAAATCTGCGTATATTATTCAACACATCCTTCTGAAGACGATGAAATAAACAAAGCACTTTCATACATGAAGCAACATACACTATGTACTTTCCTTTCTCCTTTTATTGAGAAATACGACAGTAAAAATATAGCAGTGTACAAAGATCCTAAAAACGGATTACTTTATGTTATGCACGAAAAGAAAAAACTCTATTTTAAACGATCTTATAATCCTACAACCGTAAGATTCTGCTACTGTGGACTTATCACGGAACAGGACCCCGATTCTCCTCACTGTTATACGGATAGCAAATTTAAGGTAGAAAATAAAGAAGTTCTATTCGATATCGGGAGTGCAGAAGGCATATTTGTACTTTCAAATATAGAGAAAGTCAGCCATGCAGTCTTATTTGAAAAAGACCGGGAATGGGTAGAAGCACTCGAAGCTACCTTCGCACCATGGGCAGAAAAGATAACCATATTTCCCCAATATGTATCAGATCATAATGATGAAGAAAATATAAGCATCGATACGTTTTGTACAACATATGCTCACCGACCCGATTTTATCAAGATAGATGTGGAAGGAGCAGAACAGACCGTTCTGAATGGAATGGAAAATCATCTGAACACCATCCCGCTAAAGATAGCTTTATGCACTTATCACAAAGCCGGAGACTATGATCAATTCTATGAATGGCTTTCCGAAAAAAAATTCAAAATCACTCCTTCAAAAGGGGTGATGATATTCCTGAATAATATCCGGTTACTCACTCCACCTTATTTTAGAAAGGGATTAATAAGAGCTTATAAATAAAAAGAAGGTACAGAGGTTTTATAATATAATCCTCTGTACCTCCTATATGTTCTGTACTGAAATTATCTTAAAAGAAGAATCTCAATATATCATTAAAGTTAGCCCATATCAACAATCCGAAAAGCAGGAACATACCTACCATCTGTGCATACTCCATAAACTTATCACTCGGTTTGCGACGCGCAATGATTTCGTAGAAAAGGAATAATACATGTCCGCCATCTAATGCAGGGATAGGCAAAATATTCATAAAGGCAAGAATAATAGAGAGAAATGCCGTCATATACCAGAACTGATGCCAGTCCCAGGTAGCGGGGAAAATACTTCCGATTGTTCCGAAACCACCCAACTGCTTAGCTCCTTCTTTTGAGAAGAGATATTTCATATTGCCAACATAGCCTTTCAATGTTTTCACTCCTAAGTGCACACCGGCAGGGAAAGATTCAAAGAAGCCATATTCCTTAGTAACCATCGGCATCACCCGATTCATAGGCTGCGCATAAACACCGATACGGAAAGCAGAATCTGTACCTAAAGTTACAGTATCCATCTCTCCGGCACGAACATAAGTCAACGTGATCTGATGCAGATCTACAGTATCGTTACTCAAAGTTGATGCCTTCTGTTTACGTGCCGCCATCTCTTCAAGATAATCAAAATAAGAAACAGGTTTGCCATCAAGTGCTATAATACTATCACCCGGCATAAGGCCAGCCTGAGCTGCATGTGAATTAGCTATTATACTATCTACCACATAAGGCACTCGGAAAGAAGCAAAACGCACACTATCAGCCATCAAACGCTGCATCATATCTTCGGGAATATAAACTGAAGCTTTCTGTCCTCCACGAAGTACAGTCACTTCACGTGCATCAGCAACCTGGCTCAACACATCAGCATCATAACGCAGAAACTCCACACCATCAGCTGATAACAGCACATCACCATCCTGAAAACCTACAGCCTTAGCAGTCTCATTGAACTGCATACCCAACGGTGCTTCCTGAATTTTAATATATTGATCACCCCAGGTGAAAAGAATCATAGAATAGATGAACAATGCCAACAGGAAATTGAACAATACGCCACCTACCATTATCAACAATCGTTGCCAAGCCGGTTTAGAGCGAAACTCCCATGGTTGTTCAGGCTGTTTCATCTGATCAGTATCCATTGACTCGTCTATCATCCCGGAGATCTTGACATAACCACCCAAAGGCAACCAGCCTACGGCATATTCTGTATCACTCTTCTTTGGCTTAAACTTGAAAAGAGTGAACCAGGGATCAAAGAATAAACAAAACTTTTCGACCCGCACTTTGAATAGACGGGCAAAGAGAAAATGTCCCCCTTCGTGTATAATAACAAGCAACGAAAGGCTCATTATCAACTGGAGGGCACGGATTAAGAATGTTTCCATCGGTTTATTTACAATTTTACTATTTACTATTTACTATTAGTTCAGTGGCTATGCGGCGGGCTTCGGCATCAGTTGCCACATAGTCATCATACGTAGGAACCTGTACGAACGAAGCACGTTCCATCGTCTGCTCTATTACATTACTCATTGCAAGGAAGCCTATCTCATCACGCAGAAAAGCAGCAACCACCACTTCATTGGCAGCATTAACGATACAAGGCATATTGCCTCCGCGATACATAGCTTCATAAGCCAGAGCCAGATTGCGGAAACGTTTGGTATCAGGCTGTTCAAAGGTGAGACTGGTACACTTGGCAAAATCCAAACGATCAAACGAAGAAGCAACGCGGTCGGGATAAGAAAATGCATACTGAATAGGCAAACGCATATCAGGCATACCTAATTGTGCCTTTACAGCACCATCTTCAAACTGCACCATCGAGTGAATAACTGATTGAGGATGCACCACCACTTCTATCTGACTTGGCTGCACGCCGAACAACCATTTAGCTTCAATCACCTCAAAACCTTTATTCATCATAGAAGCAGAGTCGATTGTAATCTTAGCCCCCATCTCCCAGTTAGGATGCTTCAACGCCTGTACTTTGGTGACAGTTTGCAACTGTTCCAGAGTATAGGTACGAAACGGACCACCAGAAGCAGTCAGTATTACTTTTTCAATAGGGTTTCCCACCTCACCGGAAAGACATTGAAAGACTGCTGAATGTTCCGAGTCTACAGGTAAAATAGGAGTACGGTATTGCTGCGCCAATACATTAATTAATTTTCCGGCAACAACCAGCGTTTCCTTGTTTGCCAAAGCAATGGCCTTGCGGGCACGAATAGCATTAATCGTAGGTTTCAGACCAGCATATCCCACCATAGCGGTCAACACAATATCTATGGGTCCGGACTCTACAATCTGGCACAAGGCTTCGACACCGGCATATACTTTAATAGGTAATTCGCTCAGTGCCTCTTTCAGTTGATCATATTTCTCTTCGTTAGCTATAACTACGGCCTCAGGCTGAAACTTTCGTGCCTGGGCTATAAGCATATCTACTTTATTATTGGCTGTCAGGGCATATACCTCATACAATTCGGGATGTTCTTCAATCACCTGTAGAGCTTGCGTACCAATAGAGCCTGTAGAGCCCAGTATAGCTATTTGTTTCTTTTTAATCTCTTTATTCATGATTTAGAATACAATGTACTTTTCGGGATTCACCGGACGTCCTTTATTCCACAATTCAAAATGCAAATGAGGACCTGTAGTAAGTGTTCCACTATTTCCAACCAAGGCAATGGCTTCTCCTGCCTGTACCTTATCACCTTCACGTTTCAATAATGAACCACAATGTTTATATATAGAGACGAAGTCCTGATTGTGCTGTACTTCTATCAAATAACCGGTTTCGGCTGTATAGGTACTCAGAATAACCGTACCATCCAACGTAGCGAGTACACTCTCGTTGGGATTGGCAGCTATATCTGTTCCGTAGTGCTTCTTCTCAGCATCGAAGTGAGCAGAAATCATACCACGCGTAGGACGATAAAAAATCAGTCCGTTCACATTAGGCTGCGAAGTGATAGAGGTAAGGTTGTACTTCTCTGCTTCCTCATACTGGCGGCGGAATTCCTCTTCACGTTTGGTACGTTCCATCAGAGAGTCCTTACGCAAAGTTGTCAGTGTATCCATACTTTGTACGGAGTCAACACGGACTTTTCCGCTAAAGATATCCTGAATATTCATAATATACAGATTCTGCCGTTCTACCAGTTGTTGCAGAGAATCCACACGTAAAGCGTTAGCCACTATCTGGTTACGAACCTCACTATTCATATATCCGGGAAGATAGTTGCGCAAAGGAGTGAAAGCAATAATAATGGCAGCAATCAAAAAAAGAATAGTCAACACAGAAAGCAAAACAGAAAGACCATTCAATTTTGATACACGAATCCCCACCACCTCTTCGAGTGTATTCTCGTTGATAATAGTGAGTTTATACTTGAACTTTATATTGTTCCAAAAGGCTTTACTGCGTTTCTTCTTTGGCATTATTTTATCGTATTGCGTACAAATGTAAGCATTTCGCTAATTCTTTCTACTACTGATTACACAGATTAACACTGATTCATTCTTCTTCAAGTTCATCAAGATTCAGTAACCCTTCGGGCAAATCAACCACAATGAGTTTCCGTTCCTGATCAATACCTTTAATAAACTCTTCCTGTGCAGGTACCAACAGTTCTTCACCATCCGGACGTTCTACCACAAAAAGCGTGTTAACAGTAGATGTGTCTACATCTGTCACTTCTCCCAAATCGCCGTGAGTGTCATCCTTCATACGGAAACCAACAAAGAAATCCCAGGAGAGTTCTCCCGGTTCCGCTTCGTTCACATGCTCTATAGGGAAATATACATCTACATTGGTAAACATACGGGCACGCTCGGCAGTATCTACTCCTTCAAGTTTCACCAAAGCTGTGGAGTCAGAACGAAAACGGTACTCTTCTATAAAAAAAGGAACAAAAATACCGTCGAGCAGACAAATAAAGTAGTCACAATCAACACGGTCGAAGATGTCATCTGTAAAAGTGAACGACAACTCACCATGTATACCATGAGGTTTATTAAAAAATCCTATTTTATATACTTCTTCTTTTCTTATCATATTCGTGTAATTCGCGCACCAATAGCATTCAACCGACCCTCAATATTCTGGTAACCACGATCTATCTGCTCTATATTATGAATACGACTAATCCCTTCGGCACTCATTGCAGCAATCAGCAAAGCAATACCGGCACGAATATCAGGTGAAGTCATATTACCACCACGCAATTTGAAACCGTGATTATGTCCGATTACAACAGCACGGTGCGGATCACAAAGTATTATCTGCGCTCCCATATCTATCAGTTTATCTACAAAGAACAGGCGGCTTTCAAACATCTTCTGATGTATCAGCACACTTCCCTTGGCTTGTGTGGCTACTACAAGCAGTACACTAAGCAAGTCGGGGGTAAGTCCGGGCCAGGGCGCATCGGCAATAGTCATAATAGAACCGTCAATAAATGATTCTATCTGGAAGTTTTCCTGTGCAGGAACATAAATATCATCTCCACGCTGTTCCAGTTTAATACCAAGACGACGAAAACTTTCAGGAATAATACCCAGGTTTTCGTAAGAGACGTTCTTTATAGTGATTTCACTCTTTGTCATAGCCGCCATACCGATAAAACTACCTACCTCAATCATATCAGGCAGTACTGTATGTTGTGTGCCATGCAACTCTTCCACCCCTTCAATAGTCAGAAGATTAGATGCAATACCACTGATCTTAGCCCCCATCCGGTTGAGCATCTTACAGAGCTGTTGTAAATAAGGTTCACAGGCAGCGTTGTAAATGGTAGTGGTTCCTTTCGCCAGAACAGCAGCCATCACAATGTTGGCAGTTCCGGTTACGGAAGCTTCATCCAACAACATGTAAGTACCATGCAGGTTATCTGCAGTAATTTCATAAACACCACGTTCATCGTTGTATCTGAAATCAGCTCCCAGACTCTGAATACCGATAAAGTGGGTATCCAAACGGCGACGACCAATCTTATCACCACCGGGTTTGGAAATCATAGCTTTACCAAAACGAGCTACCATAGGCCCTATCAGCATCACAGATCCCCGCAGGCTGGAACATTTCTTCAGAAACTCATCACTTTCCAAATAGGCCATATCTACATTTTCAGCTTTGAAACTATACGTATCAACACCTTGCTTTGCAACTGTCACCCCCATATCTCTCATCAGCTGAATAAGATTATTAACGTCCAGAATGTCGGGAATGTTATTTACTATTACTTCCTCAGCAGTAAGCAATGTAGCGCAGATAATCTGCAACACTTCGTTTTTAGCACCCTGCGGATGAATCTCTCCACACAGTTTGTGCCCTCCTTCGATTACAAATGAAGCCATATGATTAGTAGTTAGTAGTTAGAATTTAGTAGCTAGTAGCTGGAATTCAGTAGTAAGTAGTTAATAGTCAGATTTTAGTAGTTGGTAGCTCAAACAACACGTCACATGGATTCTAGCGACTTACTACTAGCTACTTACTACTTAATCAATATTTTCTTCTCTGATTATTATTCCGGTTATTGGTATAATTCGTTTTCGGACGATAGTTCTGTGCCAGACGCTCTGCCATCAAACGAACAATATCATCATCCATCTGTAGTTTTCCACCGGAAAGTTCAGACAGATCCTCAGCAATCTTACGATCATCTACCGTATCCTTATTCCAGGCCATATAATCTTTCTTCATATGGTTACAAATAAGAGCGATCAGATTTTTCTTTTCATCTCCTTCCGGAAATTCACATGCTTTATTAATAAGTATCTCAAGCGTACGTCCGTAATGGCGATAGCGAATTTTAGTACTTGGATAAGGGATAGGTTCCGGTTTTGTCCCTAAGTTCTCCTCGCGGATGATCTCGTATGGATATTTAATATCCAACTTGAAGTTGGCCATAATAGCCAAATGATCCCACAGTTTATGTTTAAAATCGGGTACATCTCTTAGATGAGGAAACATATTTCCCATAATATTGATGATAGTATTTGCACAACGTTGGCGTTCGGCCGGATCTTGGATAGTAAGTGCATGATCTACCATATTCTGGATACTTCGCCCATATTCGGGAAGGGGCATTCTCTTCTGTTGGGTGTTATACTGCATAAAATAATAATTAAAAATTAAAAGTTAAAAATAGGAACAAAGCACTTGTTACAATACCTTTTTAGGAAGGGAAGCAACAAACTCTTTCAAATAAAAAGGCTCAAAATAGGCTACATCTTTATAATCCTCTTTTGCTACAGCTTTCTCGGCAAGCGGAAACATCATCTTAGCCAAAGGATGTATATCGTCAATAAAATGTGCATTCGGATGTGTTATCTTCTCTCTACATTTGGCTGCACCATTACCAAAGAAATAAACCGGATGTTCATCCAAAATATCAAGATAGGAATTCTCATCGATAATATCCGCAGAAATAGGACGTATCACATTCAGGCTGCGATCATAAACAGCTGCATATACCTCCATACGGCGTGCATCAATCATCGGACAGAGAAGAACGTTTTCCGGCAACTCATGATACAACAATACCGGTACACACAATACTTCAAGTGTAGGAATACCAATCAGCGGTATATTACGTCCATAGCAAATCCCTTTAGCCATTGAAACCCCGATACGAAGCCCGGTATACGACCCTGGTCCACAACTTACAGCCACCGCATCCAAAGGAATTGCATGACTATCGATAAACGACAAAGCCTCATCAACAAAAACTCCCAACGACACGGCGTGTGAAGGACCTTTCATATCTTCCTGCACAAAAATCGTCTGTCCGTCTTCACTCACCGCTACCGAACACACTGCGGTAGAGGTTTCAATATGTAAGATACACGACATAATTTTCAGATTATTAAACTGACGCAAATTTAACTGATTATTTTCAGATTACCACACGGTAGCATGAATTAAAGCAGATTTCAGTTAAAATTCATTGTTAAAATGTTTTTTTTGCTTACTTTAGCAGACTATTTTATACAAGCAAAAGGCATAAATAAACAACAAACATGACATGAGCTATCTCCGCTGTATCCTATATACCCTTCTCTGCTGTCTGGGGACTAACATTTCTCTAGCACAATCTTTCCAAGAGAACAAACCCGGTATCCCTTTAATTTCTGTCCAGGTAATTCGCGGAGACAGCCTGAAATCATTGCTCAACCAAACTACAAATCCTCATAAACGTATCGATTTGCTTCTCAATCTAAAAGACATTAATGAAGGAAATGTGATTGAAACACAATATACAAGACAATTGTTCGAAGAAGGTAAAAAAGCGAAAGATTCCTATGCAACCTTTGTGGCAGTAACTCATATGGTCACCAAGTACGCCAATCAGCAAGAAAGATCGGATTCTTTACACAACTATTATATCAAAACGCTGGAAGAAATAGAAAAAGGGACTCCTGCCGAAGGAGCAGCCACCTTCTTCAGAATGAATATCTACCACAGATTAATCGGTGCTACAACCGGCAAGCAGGAACGTACAAAAATCTTCCGGAAGATACGTAAAGAATTCAAAACCAGGCAAGTTACTGAAGATAAATATCAGAAAGTGGAGCGTTTGTTTCTTGAAGGATTGATGCAACTGTGGGAGCTCAACGACCAAGGAAAATCTAAAATCTATGTACCTGAAATTCCACTTTGGGAAGAAGCCTGGAAGACAGCACAGGATTTTCCGGGAGAATATGTCCGCAGATATTATTTGGGCTCCATCCACTCCCTTCTGAGTGGTGCTTACAATCAGAAGCAAGATTACGAGAACCAAAAAAGAATCACCTGGCAAGTAATTGATGAATGTAAAGCTTACTACAAACTTTCAGAGGAAGTGTATCCACGTCCTTTTCTCTATAAAGACAATACATACGTGAGATATTACACACAGTTGATACGTGGTGCTATGTATATCAGCGACGAAGAAGCCTACAAGATTTATAACCTTTTCCGCCAGCATATGCTGTCTGCCCAAGAAGAGTTTTTGGACCGGAACAAAATATATCTTTTTGAAACAGCTTATCTCTTCCTGGGAAATATGCATCGGGTAGATGAAGCCCTTGCTAATTGTGACTCACTCATCCACATGATTGAAACCAACCATGCCCCCGGATTCACCCGGGTATTGGAAACCTATAAAAATAAAGCCTACCTTTTCCGCCGTGCCAATCGCCCGGAAGATGCTTGTATCGCTTATGAGCGTGCGATGCAGGTTTCTGATTCTTTAATTAAGAAAGAATATATTGAACGCGTTGAAACATTACGTCTCAAAAATGATATCGACAAACTCAAACTGGAAAAAACGGTACTGACTGCCCAAAACCGACTGATAGAATTTATCTTCACCATCTGTATTTTGATCGTAGTGGTTTCTATCAGTATGTATTACTACAAAAGCCTTAAAAAGACGCGTAAACTTCAAAAGGAAATTTACCGGCAAAGCATCAAAGCACAAGAAAGCGAACAAATGAAGTCTGCTTTCATAAACTCTATTTGCCATGAGATACGTACTCCTCTAAACTCTATAAATGGTTTCTCTGAGATACTAATTGACGAATCGACCCCTTTAGAAGATAAAAAAGAATATCAAGACATCATACAAGAAAATACGCGAATACTGACCTCACTACTCGATAGCCTGATAGAGGTAGCCAATCTGGACAGCCTTACCGAAGCACTCCCTCTGGAGGATATAGAAGTTACCTCAATTTGCCGTATGGAAATGGAATTTCTACAAAAGACAGAAGGTAAAGAAGGCATACAATATTTACTTGATCTTCCTGCGAAAGAGTGCATAGCCCATACCCACGCACAATACCTCTCATTGTTATTACGCTCCTTACTGAACAATGCAAATAAGTTCACCCAAAAAGGTAGCATTTGTTTATCTTGTAGTTGTGACAAAGAAAATAAAAAAATCATTATTAATGTAACAGATACCGGCTGTGGCATTTCGGCAGACAAACACGAATATGTATTCCAGCGTTTCACCAAGCTGAATACGTTTACTCTTGGTAACGGATTGGGACTATACTTATGTCGTCTTATTGCAAGGCATATGAATGGAAACATAAAAATAGATCCAAACTGGTCTAAAGGAAGTAAATTCATCTTCACAATCCCTATGGGAAACAACAAAACAGAATGAACACTACAAAGTATTACATATTATTACTTTTTCTTTTCTGTACACCGTTCGCTTTATCTGCCGAAAACACGTTGAAAGATAGTTTACAGAACGTACTGAAACATACCGTTGATGCCCCTCAACGGGTCACACTATTAATTAATATATTAGACCTGTCCGACTCTGATCCTGATGAAATTTCTATTGCACGCGAATTATATAAAGAAGCACAGCAGGTCAATGATAAGTTTGCTTTATCTGCATCATTGGGGCCAATCACAATCGGTATGATAAACAATCCGGAAAAACGAGACTCTCTGTCGATGATTCTCAACCAGGCAGAAAGCTTTATGAAAAATTCTACCGAAGATGGTATACCGGAATATTATAAGATGACACATAAAGCACGAATCCTGCAAATGGCTTCACGAGATGAGCGGGCAGAAATTTGCGACCGCATTCAAGAAGAGATCAATGCACAAAAGCCTTCTGAGAACAGATATCAGAAAGCTTCCCGACTCTTTCTCACAGGAGTAATACGCTACTTATTTATTTCGTTGACAGAGAGTTCTGACTTTAGCGAAGCATTACCATACTGGGAAGAAGCCTGGAGGCTGGTAGATGAATTTCCACTCCCTGCCCGTAAGAACTTCACAGCCAATATTTACGTCATGCTAAGTTTTTCGTACAAAAACACCGGAAACAGCGATAAACTAATCAGAATCTCAGAGGAATATCTGAAAAGAATGGATGAATACTTCACCCAGAAAGAAGTTATCAACCGCCGTCCTTATATCTACAAAGATAATGCTTATCTGATATGCTATCAACAATTAATGCTTAGCCATAAGCTTATAGGTAAGGTAAAAACAAATGAATATTACACTAAATATTGTAAATTTGCAAGAGACGGAAAAGGGGACGCTCTTTTACGTAACAAACTCTATTTCTACCTGGCCAGTCAACAATATTATGAGAGTCTGGAAAGCAAGGAACAAGCACTGGCTTTCTGTGATTCAGTAATAAACCTTATCGAAAGTGGAAAAGCAATCAACGTGAATTATACTACCCATTATCAGAAAAAGGCAAGATTACTGAGAGAGCTAAAACGACAGGAAGAAGCCTGCCTGGTGTACGAACGAGCTCTCCACGTAACAGACTCATTGGTACGAAAAGAGTTGTTGCAACAGATCGGTGAAATGCAAGTGACCAACGAAGCATCCGAACTTAAACTGGAAAAAGCAGCAATCAGCAGTAATATCCACAGTATTGCATTTTATTGTACTACAGGATTAGTAATCATTTCTATCCTCTTCAGTATTTACTTTTATATTAATCTGCAACGTACTAAAAAGCTTCAGCAAGAATTAATCCGACATACCCGGAAAGCGCAGGAAAGTGAACGTATGAAATCAGTCTTTGTCAAATCCATTTGCCGGGAAGTACGTGCACCATTGGATAACATTAACACCTTCACCAAACAGATAACGGACGATTCGTTAAGTTCCGAAAAACGGGCTCGATACTCCAGTATCATTACTGACAATTGTAAAGAACTAACCTCCTCATTGGACAATATGCTGGAAACTGCTTATAAAGAAAGTTCTTCTCAATAGCACATATAACAACACATTCCCCTTCAATAAAAGGTATAACAGAGGGATATATCGCCATATTTTTTCGGTTTTGAAGCAATAATCTTAAAATATTCCTGTACTTTTGCAAAAAACAATTGATTATATGATACAATCTATGACGGGATATGGCAAAGCGACTGCTGAGCTGACCGAAAAGAAAATAAATGTAGAGATTAAATCGCTCAACAGTAAAGCAATGGATTTATCTGTTCGTATTGCTCCGGCATACCGTGAAAAAGAGATGGAAATCCGTAATGAAATCTCACGGACGCTGGAACGCGGTAAGGTAGATTTTAGCCTTTGGGTAGAGAAAAAGGAAAGTGCCGAAAGTGCTACGCCTATCAATCAAGTGCTGATAGAAGGATATTATAAACAGATAAAAGATATTGCAGACAATTTGAGCATTCCGGTTCCTGTAGATTGGTTTCAAACACTACTTCGTATGCCGGACGTAATGACAAAAACAGAAATACAAGAACTGACTGAAGAAGAATGGGAAACCGTGCACGTCGCTATTGAAGAGGCTATAAAACATCTGGTTGATTTCCGCAAACAAGAAGGTGCAGCACTGGAAAAGAAGTTTCGCGAAAAGATAGCAAATATCTCTCACCTGCTGGAATCTATTACTCCATACGAAAAAGAACGCGTTGAGAAGATCAAGGAACGTATTACAGACGCCCTCGAAAAAACTCTAAGCGTGGATTATGATAAAAACCGCCTGGAACAAGAGCTTATCTATTATATAGAAAAACTCGATGTCAATGAAGAAAAACAACGCCTCAGCAATCATCTGAAATACTTTATCAGTACCATGGAAAGTGGTAGCGGTCAAGGTAAGAAACTCGGATTTATTGCCCAGGAGATGGGACGTGAAATCAACACATTGGGTAGTAAATCCAATCATGCAGAGATGCAAAAGATTGTAGTCCAGATGAAAGATGAACTGGAACAGATAAAGGAACAGGTACTTAACATTATGTAGTGCTTCCCGCACGGGGAAGTGCGGCAAGCCTTGTTTTACTAACACAAATTGTGTATGAAAGGGAAACTTATTATTTTTTCCGCTCCTTCGGGTTCGGGTAAATCTACAATTATAAATTATCTGCTAACGCAAGATTTAAACCTTGCATTCTCCATTTCGGCTACAAGCCGTCCGCCACGTGGTGAAGAGAAGCACGGAGTAGAATACTTCTTCCTCTCTCCGGATGAATTCCGCCAGCGCATTGCGAACAATGAATTTCTGGAATATGAAGAAGTATACAAGGATCGTTACTACGGCACCTTGAAAGCACAGGTGGAACAACAATTGGAAGCCGGACAAAATGTAGTGTTCGATGTAGATGTCGTAGGTGGATGTAATATAAAGAAATTCTACGGAGAACGAGCCTTATCCTTGTTTATCCAACCACCCTGCGTGGACGAGCTTCGTCGTCGTCTTGTGGGTCGGGGCACAGATGCTCCCGAAGTCATAGAACATCGTATAGCTAAAGCCGAATATGAATTGGGCTTTGCCCCCAAATTTGATAAAGTGATTATCAACGATGATCTGGAAACAGCCAAAGCGGAAGCGTTGAAAGTAATCAGAGAGTTTCTGACATTATGAGTAAATTGAAAACCGGAATATTCAGCGGCTCTTTCAATCCGATACACATTGGACATCTTGCATTAGCTAATTATCTTTGTGAATTCTGCGGGTTAGATGAGGTCTGGTTTGTAGTAAGCCCACACAATCCATTGAAAGAGCAAGCTGATTTATGGCCCGACGAATTGCGCCTCCAATTGGTACAGCTTGCCATCGGAGACTATCCACATTTCCGTGCTTCTGATTTTGAATTTCATCTTCCCCGCCCCTCGTATACAGTCCACACATTGGACTGCCTGAAAAGCAGCTATCCCGAACGGGAATTCCATCTGATCATTGGTTCGGATAACTGGCTGACATTCAACCGTTGGCGCGAGCCAGAACGAATTATTGCAGAGAACCAAATACTCATCTATCCACGTCCCGGATATCCCGTAAACAAAGACGAATTACCCGGAACAGTCCGTATCGTCGACTCTCCTACCTTCGAAATAAGCTCCACATTTATCCGTCGTGCTCTGACCGAAGGAAAAGATGTACGCTACTTCCTCCATCCGGCTGTCTATCGCCTGTTGCGTGCTGAATTATAGGGATACTCCTTATCTCAATAAGGGTTGTTGTACGACATGTACATGTCGTACATCCCCAGATGTACATGTGGAACAGTACGAGATGTGCATCTCGTACTGCATGACATGCACATCTCGTACATCGTTAGACTACGCCCTCCCATGCATTCCAATACAATAAACGATACGAAAGGAAGTATGAGCCGTACTACTGCTTCTGTTGATGTAACGTAATAACCACCACTTCTGTCGGAGCACCAATACGTATATTCCTGTTAGAAGTACCCAGGCCATTGGTAACAATCATTGGTATATTAGCCGTATTATACTTTAATCCTGTAAGAAAGCGGCTTCCATAGTGAGAGGGGATAATAGGGGCATAACCAAAGATACGCACTTGCCCACCATGAGTATGCCCGGCAAGAGCAAGATCAGTATTTGCAACAGAAACATCTTCGACGTAATCAGGAGTATGAACAAGCAAAATGACAAAGTCCTCAGGAGAAAGATCAAGCGTAGGCGATTTAGCATTCTGTTTCAAATCAAAAGGGTTGCGCACACCGGCAATAAGTATCTGTTGTCCTTCGCGTTTTAGTGTGTCCACCCGATGTTCAAGAACACGCATACCATAGCGTTGCATTTCACGAACAATGTCATCATGGCAACGCTCGTAATCATTGTTACCCATCACGCCATACGTTCCCATCGGAGTTTTCACCTGAGACAAAGCAGCAAACAATTCGGGTACATATTCACAACCTTCCTGATAGTCCCCTCCCATCAGCAGTACATCCGTCCGTTCAGCTATCAACAAACGAACGAGACCAGCCAGTTCCTTTTCTTTAAAAAGACTCTTATAATGAAGATCGGAGATAAAAGCAATACGGAAACCATCAAAAGCTTCGGGCACATCCCGATGAGTAAAGTCATACTTCACCACTCGGTCCACTCCTTTATAAGCGGAGGACGTACTTACTGCAGAATGCGTAATTAATGTACCGGGAGCCGTTCCTGCCGGAACAGAAGGACGAGCCACAACAGATTTAGATTGCTTCTGATGCTTTTTGTTACGTTCCGGTTTCTTTAGTGTCGAATAATCCGGAGCAAAAAGCGTAGAAGACAGAGTGGAAGTATCAGAATGAAGAGAATCCACATTCAGTATAGGATAGGACGGAGATACTACCAGATTTTTCTTCGATTTACAAGAAGAAAAGAGAAAAGAAAGTAAAAACAGGAAGTATATTAACTTCTTCATATGTCAAAATAATAAGTGAATGAGCAATTTTCTAATTTGTTACCCAAAAGATACCACGAAGACGGGCTGCAAATTATTTTTCGAGAAGCAAAGATACGGATTTTTGAAGTATCTTTGCAGTATGGAAGAGATAAAACAAAATTCGTTGCGTGCATGGATACTTGCTGCACGCCCTAAAACACTGGCAGGGGCAGCTACACCTGTACTTGTAGGTACTGCTCTGGCTTATGCCGACGGACAGTTTCACTGGCTGCCTGCACTGGTATGTTTTCTTTTCGCCGGACTGATGCAGATTGCAGCTAATTTTATCAATGATTTATTCGACTTTCTGAAAGGTACAGACCGGGAAGATCGCTTGGGACCGGAACGGGCTTGCGCACAAGGCTGGATTTCTCCCAGTGCTATGAAACGGGGAATATTATTCACCATAGTCATAGCATGTCTTATCGGATGCATACTGCTGTTTTATGCAGGTTGGCAGTTGATACTCGTGGGGATATTATGCGTAATGTTCGCCTTCTTCTATACCACAGGACCTTATCCCCTTTCGTACAACGGCTGGGGAGATGCACTGGTAATCCTGTTTTTCGGATTCGTTCCGGTAGGTGGTACCTACTACGTACAAGCACTTACATGGACTTCGAATGTAACAATAGCTTCATTCATTTGCGGATTGATCGTAGATACTCTATTAGTAGTAAACAACTACCGTGACAGGGAAGCGGATGCACAAAGCGGAAAGCGAACGGTAGTAGTCCGTTTCGGAGAACCCTTCGGCAGATATCTATATCTGATATTGGGAATTATTGCCGCAATATTGAGCCTGTGGCTATTGTCGGAGACACTCATTCCAGCCATCATAACAGCAGTTATTTATCTTACACTACACATCGCCACCTGGCGCAAAATGGTAAAGATACATAGTGGTAAAAAGCTAAACAGCATACTGGGCGAAACTTCGCGCAATATGCTGCTTATGGGGATACTTCTATCACTGTCATTAGTAATTAGTAATTAGTGATTAGTACCATGCGGCATAATAGCGCAGCCACTAATCACTTATCACTAATCATTAATCACTATTTATACATCCTTTCGTAGTATTTCTGATAATCGCCACTGGTTACTTCTTCCACCCATTCCTGATTATTCAGATACCACTCAATGGTTTTCACAATGCCCACTTCAAACTTTGTTTCAGGATACCAGCCTAACGCATCGGTAATCTTTGTTGGGTCAATAGCATAACGTTGGTCATGTCCCAAACGATCTTTCACGAAAGTAATCAAACTCTCGTTCATCCAATCGATCGTTATTTCACCATTAGCATTCTTTTCCTGCTTTTTCAGTACCTTACGATATTCCGGATGCTCAGTCATCAAACGATGTATAGTAGCAATGGTCAATTTAACAATTTCGAGGTTGGTCTTTTCGTTATGTCCACCCACATTGTACACTTCGCCTTCTACTCCCTGGCGCACTACCAGATCAATAGCTTTACAATGGTCTTCCACGTACAGCCAATCGCGTACATTACTACCGTCACCATATACAGGAAGTTTCTTTCCTTCAATAATATTCTTGATAATCAATGGAATCAGTTTTTCCGGGAAATGATACGGACCATAGTTATTAGAGCAACGAGTGATAGTAACCGGCATTTTATACGTATCATGGTAAGCCATTACCACCATATCCGCACTTGTTTTTGAAGCACTGTACGGACTATGCGGGCAGAGCGGAGTTGTTTCATGAAAATACCCTTCAGCCCCTAACGAGCCATACACCTCGTCAGTAGATACCTGGTGATAACGTACTCCCTTACGCCAGGTTGGATATCCGTTCTCATCTTTTCCTGTCACCCAGGCACGACGGGCAGCGTCAAGCAGGTTCTGTGTACCCAAAATATTAGTAATAAGGAATAACTGAGGGTTCTCAATACTACGGTCAACGTGACTTTCAGCCGCGAAGTTCACAACATAGTCGAACTTATATTCAGCAAAAAGCCGATCAGCCAAATCACGATCGCAGATATCTCCTTTCACAAAAAAGCAACGTTCATTGTCAATGTCTTTTGCAATGGTGCCAAGGTTTCCGGCATAAGTCAGTGCATCGAGCACCACTACACGAATATCATCATGTTTGGCCAGAATGTACTTCAGATAATTAGCGCCAATAAATCCGGCAGCACCGGTTACAAGATAAGTTTTCATATTATTTCTGTTATGTTGATTTTATTGTTCAGCCAGTTCCAAAAGATATTTACCATACTCTGTCTTTTGTAGTTTTTCGCCTAGTACACGAAGTTGCGCTGTTGTGATCCAACCGTTACGCCAAGCTATCTCTTCAATACAACTGACATAAAATCCCTGTCGGTTCTGAATAGTAGCTACAAAATTAGCGGCTTCAAGCAAACTATCACAGTTTCCTGTATCCAACCAGGCAAAACCACGGCCAAAAAGCTCAACCTGCAACGTACCTTCATCGAGATAAAGCTTATTCAGATCAGTAATTTCATATTCACCCCGGGCAGAAGGTTGAAGCGATGCAGCCTTTTCAGTAACAGTAGCATCGTAAAAATAAAGACCGGGAACAGCATAATTACTTTTAGGGATAACCGGCTTCTCTTCAAGAGAAATGACCTTTCCTGACTCATCAAACTCAACTACTCCATACGCACGGGGATCTTTCACATAATAGCCAAAGACACAAGCCCCCTTCTCTATCATAGCCGCCCGACGAAGCATAGCCGAGAATCCTTGTCCATAGAACATGTTATCTCCAAGTATCAAACATCCCGGTTCTCCATTCAGAAAATCAGCACCCAGTACAAATGCCTGTGCCAACCCATTAGGTTGTTCTTGTATCTTATACTGAAAAGACATACCCAGCTCTTCACCCGTTCCTAAAAGATCACGAAACATAGGTAGATCACGGGGAGTAGAAATTATCAATACTTCACGAATACCCGCCAGCATCAATGTAGAGAGTGGATAATAAATCATCGGTTTGTCATATACCGGCATGATTTGTTTCGATATGGCTTTAGACAATGGATAGAGGCGCGTAGCACTTCCACCGGCAAGAATAATCCCTTTCATAAGTAGTTCTTTGTAATTACGAGGACAAAGAACGGAAAGAATTTTGAAATGACAAAATAAAAAGACAATAGTATAAGCAGTATTCTGCTTTTTATTACATTTATAGAGTAGATTGAATCCTATTTGTAATCACCTTCAAGAAATAAAGACTTATGAAAAAACACTCCCTGCAACTACTGATACTTTGTGTATTCTTGGCCGTAACAGCCATGACCTGCGATGACTATGACATCGAATCTAAACAAATTCCCTGTGTTTTGACAGGAATAGAAGTATATTCCTGGGATAATGCAGGAGATACCCCGCAAGTCCCAACAGAACAAAAAATAAAGAAAGAGGCCTATATACTGGAGATACGATTGACTTCGGACGCAGGAACACAGCCTGATAAAGAAATATATGACAGCAATTATAAACTGGAAGACGGTATTGTGAAAATCAATATCTATACAGAAGAACCGTTCAACAATGATTTTCAAAAAGATGCAGACGTGACTTCCTGCTTTCAGGATTATCCGGCCCGACTCACTAAATATCAGATCAAAGATTATACCAACCAAGGAGATACCATTCAGTATGTAACTCCCGTCAATCAGATTTTCAAAGCACTATTGGTAACACCACAAGCAGGGACACATAGCTTCCGCGTAGTTCTGACAACGGCAAACGGAGACAAGATAGAACGTAAGATCACCCCTGTTACATTGTACTAAAAAAACACAACTTATGAATAGAATTTATCTACTACTATTGCTATCGGTGTTTTGTGTAACCACACAAGCACAAAGCAGCTTGAAAGAAATAAATAGAATAATTCAGATAGACTTATCCGGCGGAGCCAATTTCGATCTGAGTCACCGTACAGAAAGAAACATGATGACTACACTTACCGATCGTAGAAAAGTAGTTCCGGCATTAGATATGCGTATACTACATTTTCCTTCCCAAAGATGGGGATGGTATATCAACCTGGAGCTAAAAATGATAGGAGAACAGATAAGAAACTGTTACCAGGAGATATGTCAGCCCCTTGAAGCAAATTATTACATAAAGAACAATATTCCCTATATAAATTCAGAACTCAATAAAACAACTTTCAACATGAGCACAGGGGTTGCTTATCGGATTGAAAACAAAAGATGGGCTTTCTACCCAAGATTGGGTATTGGCATAAACAACCATACCTGCCAGACAATAGATATTGAACTAAAAGGTAAAGGTAACAATGAATTATACAGCATAAACACATATCTCCCGGACAAATACGATAACTACGTAAATATATTTATGGCAACTTTAGGAATCAGTACTAATTACAAGCTTAGCAAAAGATGCTATTTATTCCTTGATATGGCTTATGTACAACCTTTGGAAAATGTCCACGTAACTTATACAAAAAGTAATCTTTATGACAAACTACCAGAAAAACAAACCTATAAAAGCAGCACTATCGGACGTGACTTTACTGTAAGTATCGGTTTAGGATTTCCTATTTATCTGAATAGAGCCCAAAAAACAGCCCAAAAGAAAACCACTCAAAAAGAACGAATGAAAAGGATTATGGAACATAAACGAAAAGCATTCGGACTATTCCCCGGTAACAAATAAGTCCCCATCCACTTTGTACTAATTGAAATTCTAACTTATCAAATATAAAAATGACCGCTGGATTTTATTATCTATAAATAAAATCCAGCGGTCATCTCATCTTCCTTCGTTTTCTATTTCAAAAACCATGCATTTATATCCATCAGTTTACTTTTCATAGCTTCCGGATTCCCATATTTTACAGCAACCTTTTCAGCCATAAATGCCGGATGATCTGCTCTATGATGCGATATACGTAGTAAGTCAAAGAAACGGTTACCTTCATAGGCCGTTTCCGCAGCCATCTCTTCAAGGATTTTTTGCTCAACCCAATCGATAGAATCCTGTAACGCTACAGCAGGAGGGTTCTGTGAGAAATCAGGAATTACGAAGTCAGACATATCTTTCGAAATACCCATCCCGCGCCCACGGCAAGCCGTACCTACATTATAAGACGTAAACGAGAAATCAAGATACGATTCTCCACCAGCCAATTCGGCAGGATTTACCCTTTCCGGATTGGCAATTGTTTCTTCCGTCAACCCATATTTCAACACTGCAAAGGCAAATGTAGGTTTTCCGGCACGGTTTACAGCTTCAGCAAAGCGTAAATAAAGATGAGGATGACGATAAAGAGGAATCGATCTCAGAATATATGCATTCTCCAGCAATCCATTGTTATCCTCAACAGGTATTGTAAATTCCTCTTGTGCACCATTCACAAACTTTTTAATAAGTATCTTCGGACCCACACCTGCAATATTCGCCGATTCAAACGCATCTCCCAATTCTTCATTGGTAGACGGAATTTTTATGTTTCCACGCAAATCGCCTGTAAAGTAAGCCGTAATCGTTCCGTCCAAACGGGTAGCAAAGAAGTGTGTTTTCAATGACATTTCGTCAATAAAGTTTTGTGTGGGCAGCAGACTTGTTACATTATTGAAAGACATGTTAACCAAATCAGTGTGATAGTCTTTCGGTACAGAACTATACGCTATTTTAGTAATCACTTCATCAATATAAGAATTGATATGTTCACCGGTAGCACCGTCTCGAGCCTGAGAATTCCAATAACTAATATAGCCTGATGAGATAGAATAGTTTTTATCGACCATCAATTTATAATACATACCAGCCGCTTCATTATACTGATTCTGATAGAGATATAAATCTCCCAGCAACATCGGAATGGGAATAAAGAACAACGGCGAGTACAGACCGTCAATAGAGCCATAATTCAGACCACGTACATCAATATAAGGAAGCAAATCGGTAATCAACTTTGATGCCAGATCGTCCATCCCGATCACCGGATATTCTTTTAAAGCCGTATCATAATCTAAAATAGGCTCAGTAATGTAACTTACCTTTCCATAAATCTGAGCCAACTGAAAATAGGTCCATGCCCGTATCGCTTTTATCGCTGCAAACTCAGGTAACATCACTTTCTCATTACGAATGGTGATTGCAGTATCCATCCGGGCAATCGCATAGTTGCAATTATTGATGATCGTATAATAATTCCGCTTATTCAAATAGGTATTCTCTGAAGTAATATCGAAGTTATTAATCTCTTTCAAAGAAAAAGACGCATTATCAGACACAGTCATCAAATCACCACGCAACTCACCAAGTAACACATAGGGCTCTCCCACCTTTTGAAGCTGTGAGAGTATACCTATCACAGAATAAATTGAATCGTTGGGCGACTTGAGCTGATTATCATCTTCAAAGGCAACCCTTGAAGAATCCGTATTCAACATATCCTCACAACTCCCTAAAAAGAATAATACTGTGATCAAAGTGAGTAATGCTCCTGTATGTTTGATTTTAGTTTTCATATCTCTTATGTTTTTTTACAGACTAAAGGTTATTATAAATTAACTCTAACTCCTATCAGGAAAGAGCGGGATTGGGGTGTAAGACCTGCATCTATACCTTGATACAATACCGAATTACCATAAGAGAATTCAGGATCCGCACCTTTATATTTTGTGAGAGTAAACAGGTTGTTGACGGTTCCCCACACTGTAATTTCCTGAAGATAAGACAAATTCAGTGGTACTTTGTAAGATACAGACAAGGTCTTGAATTTCAAGAAAGAGGCATCCTCAATCCAACGATCCGAGAAACGTGAGTTCCCCATAGGGTCCTTGTATACAGCACGAGGAATATCGGTCTTCTGCCCATTGGCTACCCAACGGTTTTGCATACTTGTTGCCTGATTATAGATATTACTACCAGACTCCAAATTAGCCCGAAGTCCGTTATAAGCGTCATTGCCATAAGAGTAGGTAAACAGCGTTTCAAGAGTCAGATTCTTATACCGCAGATTGAAATTGAAGTTTCCGTATAAGTCCGGATTAGGATCACCAATCACCTGCAGATCTTTCTCATTGATGATATGATCTTCCACTACCTCCTCAAAACGCATATCACCGGCACTAAACGGAATAAGCTCTCCCGATTCGGAACGAAGACTTAATCCTGCTGCAGCTGCTTCTTCACTGTTACTGAAAACACCTTTAGTCTTGTATCCGTAAAATACTCCCGCAGGACTATTCTCGGCAGTAAGAATCCGGGCTCCCTGAAAATCTGTGGTGTATGAACCACCTGCCAGTGAAACTATTTTATTCTTATAATGTCCCAACATCGCACCGAAGTCAAGTTGCCAATTACGCAAATTAAGCAAACGCACATTCGTCATAATCTCAAATCCTTTATTCTTCAACTTACCATCGTTAGTCAATGAATACTCAAGGCTCGATGTTTCAGGAAGCTGCTTACGTATCAGCAAGTCTTTGGTAGTAGAGGTGAAAAAGTCTGCTCTAACTGACCAACGGTTATTGAACATGCTGAGATCCACACCGAATTTTGCTTTTCCCGTGGTTTCCCATTTCAGTTTGTCATTCTTGTAATTAGCAAGAATTAGGCCGTTGGCACTTCCCATAAAGTTTATAGAGTTGAAGTACGAACGAGTTGCATAATTCTGCAGGTCATCATTCCCGGAAAGTCCATAGCTAACATCCAGCTTCAAGAAATCCAGAAAACGGATATCTTTCATAAACTCTTCGGACGAAACAATCCATCCGGCAGACACAGAAGGGAAAATCCCCCATGCAAGCCCACCCATTTTGAGGGCACCTTCGGCTTCTTTACCAAAACGTGAAGAAGCATCCATAGCAGCAACTACATTTAGCAAATAACGGTTCTGATATTTATAATCCGCATTAAAGTACCAAGACATAGATCGCCAATTCTCTGTTGTACCAGAAGTACTACGCAAGCTGGAAGTTGTATTCGACAAGCTGTTCATACGATCTGAACTGGTATTATGCCCTTCACCGTAGTTTGACTCCAAATTATCAGAGAAAAAGCGATACCCACCGGTCAAATCTAAATTATGAACACTGTTACGTATCGGAGACCAATCAACAAAGGCGTTCCAATGAATCGAAGTCTGCTTTGCCATGGAGTTTTTAACCATATTGCGCGAGTAGGCATATATTTCTCCGTTCTCATTCACCAATGGCTGCTCAGCCAAACCTTCCGACGGCTTGAAATACTCTTCGTTCAGTTTATCCCACGTATAACTGAACATCAATCCTACCTTCAGTTTATCCGTAAAAGAATAAGACGGAAGAGCGTTGATATTAAAACGATACTTCTTAGAAAGCCCTACACTCAAATCGACCAAAGAGATCGGGTTACCAACACCCAACTCATCTACATTACTCAATTTTGTGCTTTGTGAACCATCGCGGTTATATTGATAAGGACTATACACCGGCGACTTGATCAGTGACAGGTAAGACGGTGAAGCAATCTCATCAATACCATCGTTACGCATGTTATTTTCAGACTGCGCGAAAGCAATGTCAAAAAGGAACTTCAATTTATCAGTCAGATGAATATCCGAATTAAAACGTACGTTCAAACGGTTAAAATCTGTATTTTCAATATTCCCTTCACTCTTATTATATCCTACAGAGAAAGCATACAATGCAATTGCATCTCCACCTTTCACGCTGATACCATAGTTCTGGCTCATTGCTCCCTTGTTTATCAGCTTCAGCCAATCCGTGTTATTATGGCTCGCTTTATAGTAAGACTTCGTTTGATCATCATCCAGAAAATGCAAATTATTAACCAGCGAACTGTTATCATACACATCGCTTAATACATCGGATGCATACAACCGGTAATCTGCCGCTCCCATCACGGGAATCGTCTTGTAAGGAGACTGATACCCCAAAGACATAAAGGCGGAGATATCAGTAGCCATACTCTTACTACGCTTTGTATTAATGATCACTACACCGTTACCACCTTTACTGCCATAGATAGACGTTCCGTCTTTCAACACTGTAATATCTTCCACATCGTTGGGATCAATCAATGCAAGCGGATTATTAAAGAATCCAGCATGAATGGAAGCCATTCCTTCCTGCATCTGCCATATCGCCCCATCAACGATATATAAAGGCTGAGCCTTCATATTCAGAGAATTCAATCCACGAATAAAAACAGCCGCCCCATTTCCCGTTGCTCCGGAATGTGATACAGAACGCAATTCTCCACTCAGACGAGTTGAAAAATCCTGATCAATACTTGCAATCGACGGTGTAACCTTTGTTACCACGCTCGCCTTATTGGCCGATAAAACCGTTTTATCATAAAAACTGCTTGCCTCTGTGTCTTCCAACAACTGTATATTAACGTTACTACGTCCTTTCACTGAAATGATCTGAGGCAGATAGCCGGGAGCATCAACAGCCAATGTCACATTCGTATGAGGCACTTTGAGTTCAAACATTCCGTCATCGGAGGTCATTGTCGTGATTCTCGTATCTACCACACTGATTCTGGCTCCGGCAAAATTCTGTTTCGTAGATGAACTTACCACCTGTCCTCTCACAATATGTTTATATTGTTCAACCTTTACCTGGGCAACCGCTGTGGAGTCAGCTTCCTGAGCCATCACAGCACCGCCACCTATTGTCATAAGCAAGCATAGACCTATCGGTTTAAGCATAAATCTCATATTTAAATATATCTTTTTCATTGATCACTGCTCCTATTTATTACGAATGGGTTCAAAAATAATCCTGTCAACACGGAATTTTCGAGTGAAAATATTAGCACTGAGTTCAGTTTTTGACACATTTGTATCTATTCTGAAATTCGTCGTCACATCTTTCGGAAGCAAACTGCTTTCTTCATCAAGCATCCACAAACGATCATAATAATTCGAGACTGGGAATTCAAATTCACTGGCTACCTTAATCCTTGTTTTTTGGGTTCCACTGGTCACAAATTCATCAGATTTAATCGTTTTGAATGTCGATTTACCCTGAGCATTCATATACGTAATGCGGAAAGAAAGCTTGGTACTGTCATTGGCAAAAGACTCTCCGTCAATAACAGCCGGTATAAAATCGGCATAGATATCATACTTACCGGAAAGTACGTCCGGAATATCAAATGTAACAGAAGGCTGTGCAGAAGTATTAGTCGGTTGTACCTCAATATAACGGTTACCGCTAATTTCTCCTATCCCACTATTCGTCCCTACCGTACGAGTATAGATACTGGTATAAATTCCCGTTACACGTCCTTCCTGTTCTTCACATTCCACCGATATGGGCTTATTCCATGTTTCAGTATTATCATACCTGATTTCATCTGCCAAATAAATCACACCGTTAGAAGCATTCACCCGGCTGGTTCCTTTGAAAAGATTGTTAACATCTGTAATGATACTTCCCGATGTTGATGTCAATGTCGTATACTCCGCCGGATCATTGATTCTTTCTCTGTAAATCAAATCATTGATAATGGCAAGTGAAGTTTGTACTCTCTTAATTGAATCTGCCAAATCAGCATCTGCGTTATAAACATTAAAATAAGGAGAGATCCGTTCATAAGCAGCATCCCAGGCAGCATCCGTCGGAATAATCATCGTAAAGACAGAATCTTCGGCAGAAATATTACCTAAACCATACAGTTTATCCTCCAGCAAAGGATTATACCAAGTCGTGATCGTATCATACCCCTGTTCTTCCTGTATCTCCTTGAGATATCTCGAAATAAACGAGGCTATTTTAGTCGTATTACTTTGAGCCGTAATGTATTCAGAGAGATTATGAGCATATACAATTTGCTTGTCTACTGTATGCAAGATACCATTTTTGGCAAGCCGGTCTTTCGATATCAAGCTACTTCCCCCAAAAGTCAAACCATCCTGATGAGAGTAATAATACACCTTACCGTTTATCATACGTATCACTTTAGAATCCGGTTCCGAAGTAGAGTGATTGAAACGTGCAATATGATTGCTAACCAACAGACGTACCTGTTCCAGATCCGATTCATCCACTGCTGCAATCGCCTCATCGCTGGGCGCCCAAACGGTAAACGTCTGAGTTGAAACGAGCAATGTATCATATCCTGCCACTTTGATAAGCTTGGCAAACTTCGATAATGAACTGCTTTCTTTTATTAATTCATAAAGGTTTTGATCCGGCAGCGTTTGATTCCGGTCATAATGTTCGTTCCATTCATCCTTGCACGAATACATCATGAAAGAGACAAAGAACACAGCAAATAGAAACGCTGTTTTTATGGTATTCTTCATAAAAGTATATTTTTTTATTTATTCCTCTTTTAGTATCAATCTTTCCCTTCTTTATCAATATAGCTCACCGGTACGTATTCCAGATAATCGAAATGGAATTCAAGATTGTCAGCTTCCACATTCTTCGCTCTGAAATAGTGCGGAGCATAATCCTGGAAAGTAAACGTACCGATAATAATACGAAGACTCATATTATCCTGACGCAATGTCTTGTGGCCATTCAAACTATAAATAGAATTCGGTGCTTTCATATAGCCGCGGTTTCGCATCATCTTATCATTTTCTACTCCTTCATCAGTTGTTTTGTCATCATCTACCCAACCTACACGAGGATCGGTACCAACAATTCTCAAGTCGACCGGAATACCCACAATTTCATCATCAATAAATAATTGTGCTACTCCGCGCCATGTCTCTGCACGATATCCCAATCTGATTTCGTAAGTTCCGGGAGGAACCGGATGCATCCTTAACGTGAAGTCGTACCACCCGGACATAACCATTTCGTCCGCCTGATAATTGGTCCAGTCTTCACTTGCCCAAAGTTTTAGTTTGGTATCATTGGTGAAATAAAAATAATCCCCGCAATAATCAGCCGTGAAGGTATGAGAATTATCTATCATCTTCCAACGTATGTTATTATTTGTCAACTGAGGAGGAATGGAATAACAGTCAAAACGAATACGTTTATTCAACACATCATTCTCCATAATGTCTTTATCGTACACCAGAATCTCATTCAACGCATGAACATATCCGTTCAATCCATTCAGATTGCTCTGAAAATCACTGATACTAACATGAGTGCCATCCTTTTGTGTGTTCAGCCTATTCCCCGATTTTATTTCAATCATCCGGTATTGAAGCATCGTCTCATAATATTCAAATCTCTCATTTTCAGCACCCGGAGCCGTTGCTGCCCCTGAATACAGAAAATCATTTGTAGACATCTGTCTTTCCAGCATATGATAGGATACAAATTTATTCAAAGCATTTTTTCTACTTGTATAATCATTGGCATCCTCATTCCCATAATAACGGGTAGCATACTCAGCCATTTCTTCTACAGTTTCTATGCCTGCCTTTTTGAAAGCCTCATTCGTTTCAGCGAATATGGTATACCCATATTTTTTCATTTCCGGATACTTAAATGTAGTTCCGCCAAGCACCAAATCCGCTGCCGGCTTTTCATAAGTGAAATCGTATACTTTCATGATCGAATCACACATCCCAGTCTTTTCAAGAGCCTGAGAGAACAGACTGAAATAGTCCTTATCCTGCATAAGCCCAGTCAAATAGGCATTAGACGGATCCACAATATCTCCTATCACATGAATAATTCCATTGTGCACTTCGATATCTTTCCGCAAAATAGGCACTTCCTGATTAACCAGAATTGTCTGATTCCCCTCCGTAAATCCCGAAAACGATATATTGATAAAACGATCGCTCATACTGGGTTCCGGAAGTGAACCCTCCTGAAATGATTCCGTCGCATAATTGGTTAATTCACTCTTGATAACGTGATTATAAACAATCTGCAACTTATCTTCTTTCGTCAAATCATTATAGGTAATTTCTTTTGCCTTGAAATATTCCTGAAAAGCAGAATCCGTAGGCATGAAACAAGTGAAATGTCCGTAACTGGACAATAAAGAAGAGGTTCCGGAATCATTAATAAGCTGATTGAAAACGGTAAAATTAGTTCGGTTGCTACAATAGGAAGCAACAGTTTCTCCCGTAAACGTATAGAATGCATCCCCTTCTACATTGTCGTCCACACAAGAGGGCACCAATATAGTTGCAAATAGCAAGAGAATAAGAACCGATATTGAATATTTTATTTTCTTCATAACGCTTGATTTTTATTCGATATTTGATGATGTTACATAAAACGGATTTTGTTTTAATGCAGTGTTTGCTCTCAGCTCATCCACATTAATCGGCATATACAAAGCATCTAATTCACTCAGTTTACTCTTAGTAGTCGTATTATCCAGTTTACTATATTTCTTAAGCAGATAAGTATTCACCACATTGGCAGGCTTCCCACCTTCCCTACGGATTCTACGCAATAAATCAAAATAACGTTTACCCTCAAACAGGAATTCTCTTTGGCGCTCATCAAAAACCAAGTTTCTCATGGCACTCTGCGTGTAATTGTTAGAATTCGACAATGAACCACTTCCCAAATCCGGATTGGCACGATCGAATGTCTTAGAGACCAAATCGAGAGCTCCCTGCAGATCGGTTCCTATCTCTACCAAAGCTTCCGCTTTCATCAAATAAATATCCGCCAAACGATAAAATATCCAATTAGGAGCCTCCGCATTGAAGACATAGTCACCTTCTCTGACTGTACTCGAAGAAGTTTCTACCCTCAAAGCCATATACTTGGCTATAAAAGAAGAGCCTGTGGTACTAAAAAAAGCATCTTTCCCTCTCAAGTCAGTGGGTTCAAAAAGCGAAGGACTCATTGATTCAAAGTTGTATGGCGACAATTTATGCATATCCTGTCCCGCACGCCCTCCAAACATTCCATACATTTCATTCATCGCATAATTTGGATAATTCTTCAGACTGAACTGTAACTCAAAAATGCTCTCTTTTGAATTTCCCAAATAGTAAACAGATTCATTATACACCCGTGAGCTTTCCAACTGAAGCTGTCCGAGATTGGCCAACACCTTATCACAATAAATAATGCAGTTATTATAATCGTTCTTCCAAAGATACATATCGGCTATAAGGGCACGTATGGCATTCTTTGTTATACGTCCTTTTGTATAAAGCAGATTACTCCACGTCTTCTCGTCCGCAGCCTGATTCTCTACACTCTTCAAATCATCGATCAGGAAATTCAATAAATTATCAGGATTCTCCTGTTCCACTTCAAAAGGTAAACTGTCATCCGCATACGGTTCAGTGATTAACGGAATATCTCTGAAAGTACGTAACAGCATAAAGTAGCATAATGCCCGCACTCCTTTTGCTTCAGCAATATAAACATCCAGATTCTCACGTTTAAAGTTCGGATCTTTCGCCTGTACCTCCGGAGCAAACTTAATCACTGTGTTACAAAAATTAATTACACTATAATATTCTCCCCAATAAGTGTATGAATTGGAGGAATTCAAATTAATATTCAGAATATCCCTGATCGGATCAGATTTACCTGTTCCGGCTTTTACGTTGTCCGAACGCAATTCACCCCAAACGATGGCACGCTCTATAAATCCGGTTTCATTCATTCCACGATAACATGAACCCACCATGCTAAGCACATCGTTTTCATCTTTCCAGAAATCTTCAAAAACAGTCTCCGACTTGGGACGTATATCAAACCAGCTTTCACAGGATGCAAATGTTCCTCCCAATAAAGCCATCATAACTATACGCAATATATATTTCTTTGTTTTCATTTTTGTCTATAATTTGGTCAAATCATTAAATTGAACTCCTGTTATTAAAATCCGACAGTAACACCAAAAGTGAAATATTGAGAACGAGGCGTTTTGCTCCTGTCCGCACAAAGACCAAAACTCTCAATACCTACCTCCGGATCTACACCCGTATATTTAGTAAATGTCACCAAATTGTTCAAAGTCAGATAGAAAGACAATTGGTTGACGAATACGCGCCTTAATGATTTCGGACTGAAATTATACTTAAAGGTCAACGTTTTAAATCGAAGGAAAGAACCATCCTCTACAAAACGGTCACTCCCCAAGTAGTTATAACCGTAGTTATACAATGCACGAGGCATTTCTGTCACATCACCATCTTTACGCCAGCGCCAGTTTACAGCAATGGACTGGTTATTATTAGAATGCATATTTTCCGCATCCATACGTGCAT
Source organism: Bacteroides sp. K03 (assembly GCF_019734355.1). NCBI lineage: Bacteria > Pseudomonadati > Bacteroidota > Bacteroidia > Bacteroidales > Bacteroidaceae > Bacteroides > Bacteroides sp. K03. Next base: position 132,650 of record NZ_JAASHC010000007.1, on the reverse strand, counting down.
AGTTCACGATTTTGTTTCCGTAACGGAAATTGAAAAATGCGCTGATAGAGAAATTCTTAAAGGTGATATTCGTACCGAAACCTCCGGTTAACTTCGGATTAGAGTTTCCTAAATAAACAATATCCAATTCATCAATGGTTCCATCATGATTTATATCTTCATAAATAGCATCGCCGCCACGGAACTGGTATCTCTTATTACCTAAGTTGAAATAGTCAAAATACATAGGAAGTGGTTTTCCATTCGCATCTTTTACCACATTTCCATTGGCATCTTTCACCACAGGAGCAGTTCCGCCACGTCCCTCTTCATACTTGTCATACTGATAAACTCCTTTATAGCGGAATCCATAGATGGAACCAAACGAGTTTCCTTCTTGTAAACGTGTCAAATAAGAACCATTATCGTAGTTGAAATCTTTATTGTATGCATTCAGCACAGCCGGTGACAATTCTACAATCTTATTTTTGTTATTAGAGAAGTTAACATTAAAATCCACCTTCCAATCTCTGGTTTTAATCAGATTATTGGTATAGATACTCAACTCCCAACCCGTGTTGTCCATCACACCGATATTGACATAAGACAGTGAACCGAATCCGGAAGAACTTGGTATACCCAGATCCTTAAATAACAGGTCTTCCGTCTTACGCTTATAAATGTTTCCATCGAATACCAACTTAGAATTAAACAGGTGCAAGTCAATTCCCAGATTATAAGAGGTTACCTTTTCCCATTTAAGGTCCGACAATTCAATAGATGACGGTTTCACTGTAGGTATATTTATATAGTTGTTGTTCCCACCTCCCCAGCTACTATTATAACGACTGAAGTGCAGGTACTCTTTATCCGGCTGATTACCGGTAATACCCCAACCACCACGAATACCTAATTCGTCAATAACAGCTCTCAGAGGTTTCATAAATGATTCGTCGGCCATGTTCCATTTCAACGATACGGCCGGAAAATCTCCCCAGCGATTATTAGAACCAAACTTTGTGCTACCATCCCGACGGAACGTTGCATCAATTGTATAACGGTTCATAAACGTATAGTGCGCTCTACCCATTATTGCTAACGAACGCCATTGTCCGGCTCCACTATTAAAAGCTTTGTCAAAACCTACGGAAGTTGCATCTGTTATAGAGTTAGAAGGTAATCCGTATTTCTCAAATTCCTGATACTGTGAGTTTCCGGAATTCATCTGCCACACAGCCGATACCAACAAAGAGTGATTATCTCCCCAACGAGGAATCCATGTTATTTTCTGCTCACTCTGAATAGACAATCCTTCAGACTCCTTCATATAAGCACGATTCACGGTCTCATCATTCCATGATTTGGACGTTACTTCTTTGGGGAGGAACTTTGACTCTTTCGTATTCTCAATATTGAAAGATACATATCCATTATAACGCAATTGAGCTTTTTCCGGATTGATAATGTCATACTGTAAACGCAGAGTAGGTACAATATAAAGATTCTTTTGATTGTTGAATGCCAGATTTGCCAACGCCACCGGATTCATCAAATCCTTCTGAGAATTATCCAAAGAGGACGATTGTGGTATATTATAATAGATATCTGTATTATTTCCATTCGCATCTTGCTGGAAAATGGATACGTTAGGCATTTTACGATAAGCCATACTAAGCAAATTTTCCTTATTGTCTCCATCACCCACATCATTAGCATAATTCTTATGATTATCAGTGTATGTCATTGAAAAGTCTGAAATAAACTTTATACGATCCGAAACCTGATATTCCAGATACATTCTATTCGTGAAACGTTCCAGATTTTGCTTAATCACAGTTCCCGATTGGGAATAATATCCAAGAGATGCACGGAAGGTGGCTTTGTCTCCACCACCGGAAACGGTTGCATAATGGTCATGTGTGAATCCATATTGAGTAATAGCTTTCACCCAATCCGTATTATTATTAAAATTCTGGTATTCGGCAAAAGTTGGATCGTAGTTAAATTCGGGAATATTTGCTGCATACTCGTCCTGAAAAGGATTAAAATAGGCCTGTTTCATTAACATTGTATAGTCGTCTCCATTAAGCATTTTTAATCCCCGGGGTTGTTGAGCTCCGGAAAAACGATAAGAATACTGAACCCGGGTAGGACCTTTAACCCCCTTCTTCGTTTTAATCAGAATTACACCATTAGCTCCCTTTGACCCCCAGATAGCAGCAGAAGCACCGTCTTTCAAAACAGTAATCTCTTCGATGTCATCCGGATTGATATTCAACAAATTCGCAAATTGCTCCTGATCTGCCGATGTATAGTCAAAAGAGTCATCCACATTATTTTCGAAAGGTATATCATTTAATACGATTAATGGTTCGGATTTTGAGTTGATTGAAGTAGTACCACGAATACGCATGGACGAACCGGAGCCCAAGTCACCGGAGTTTCCCAATATATCAAATCCCGCAATACGTCCCTGTAATGCGTCATCAATAGAAGCTACTGACATATCTTCAAGATCACGCATACTGATATGTTGCATCGCACCCGATACCTCTCGTTTAGGTATTGCCAGCGTTCCGTCCGAATGCATTGCTTTCGCTGTTACCACAACTTCATCAAGCACTGCGTTTTCCTTCATCTTTATATTAAACCTGCGCTTATCCTTAATAGAAACTTCGACAGGATCGTATCCCACAAAACTGACCTTAAGTTTGTTGTTCACACTCTTTATAGAAAGTGAAAAGTTTCCACTAAAATCCGTTATCGTAGCATTTACAATACGTCCGTTGGCATCTACCTCCGTTACGTGTGCACCAATAATCTCCCCTTCCAGGTCGGAAGAGACATTTCCTGTTATCACCAGCTGTTGAGATTGTGATGCCACAGTCATTGACAAGCAAGAAAAGACAACCAGCAATATGCTTTTTATATTATCAATATTCATAATTTAGTAGTATTGTTTTTTTGACTATTCAAACCTTAATGCCGTATCAATTAAATGAATAACAGAACGTGAAGAAGCAAGGATTGAAGTTTCCTCACCAGACAGACTGGGAATATTGACAATATAATCACGAGCCATCAGATTGTATACTCCTTCAGTAGTTGTTATCACTTTAGCCTTCAACGGTTGTCCGTCTGAAGTGGTAGCCTGGCACTTAATCTCTAAACTGCCACCTTGGGTATTCAATGTCAACTTATGAAATTTACCACTCGGATTACGTGCAGCCGTTTCAAAGTTCATATTTACCATAGGAGCCTTATCATCTACAAAAGCCAGATTATCCATTAAGTGATATTTGAGAAAATTCAATAGGTAGATTGTTTTTTTCTTCTTTTCGTCATGATCTTCCTCAGCATAAATTTCATCCCAGTCAAATAAGTTAGGGTCTTCTCTGAATGCTTTCTCCAACGCTTCTTTGGTTGGGACAAAAACAGTATAACGGAAATTATTGAACGAATTCACTACATATCCCAAACCTATACTTCCGGAGGTCTTCTTCATATCGAAAATCGGAACAATGTCCTTATCAGACTTAAAATAATTGAATACACGGTCATCCCCTTGCAAAAGGTCAAAAAATGCTTTATACTCATTGTGCTCACCCAATACGTTATATACTGATTTAACAGGATCTTGCAAAACACGGTCTACAAAATAAGTACGTCCGTTATCAGAATCATAACGGCTGGGCATTCCGGTCACTTCATTGATAACAATCGAAGCAGGCTTTACATTCACTTCTATATCTCCGCCACCCTGTATCTGTAAGTTTTTCCCTTCTCCACTGATCTTCAGCATAGTGCCACCTTTGGTAAGTGCATAATTCGTCTTTCCGTCATCAATATAACCCGACATTACATTCTGATCCTTATTACCCACTACGATGTGCATATCAAGAATATCATTCAAACGATTGATGATACTATTTTGATTCTTTACTGTCCGCAAAATAGCTCCCGTTTTATTTCCTGCTGCATCTGCTTTATACACATCGGCAAACACCATGTTATCAGCAGGTACATATCTAAATGACCATATTTCACGATAGCTTACTCCCTTTGCCCAAGCAACCGGATCACGGTAGTTTTGTAAGGCCTCGTCCGTAGGTACAATCAGATTATACATATTTTCGATGGAACGCAGATATAAGAAGAAACGCATAGTTCCATCCTGTATCGCCCAATTCATGATCTGCGTGTGGTCACTTGTCAAAGTAGGTCCGTATACACATTGATAATCAATCGGTGGAAACACCTTATCGGATATGTAAATTACCCCGTTACAACCCAGATAAGTTTTTTTTACATTATCAATAGAGATATCCATTTTAAAGCTCGATTCATCGGTTAGCTTCGGCCATGCGTGAGGCAACGAACTCATAAATGACTTCTTTTGATGATTCTTCAGAAACAGGGCAAGAATCGGAGTCGGAATATCCTCCCAACTTCCATAAGCCTCTTTCAAATAACGCCCTTTATCACTATTGATATACTCATTCATAGCCTTGTCCGTGGGTACAAACATAGCGCCCATATCCATTTCGCTACTATACACATTATTACTTGGATCATAGTACAACAAGCCATAACTTTCCATCCACTTTTCTGCTGGATCCAGTCGGTTTTCTACTGTAAAATAACGTTTTACAAAAATAGAATCTGCATTCGGAAGAACGGCATTGCTAAAACCGTCATAAAAATTATGCACCGCTTTATTAACATTTTCTTCATAATAAGGTGCACTAAATTTGTTTAGTAATTGATTGAACAGATTCGTTTCACCGTTATCCCGAATCAACTGCGACATGTTTTTTGCCGGAAGTATCACATCTTCCATAACATGTATATACCCGTTCTTACAAATAATGTCCTTCTCTATTATTTTTACCCCATTTACATAGACATCTCCATCTTCATAGTTTCTACCATTATTCAATATAGAGAAATCTTCCTTGGTCACTCCCTGTACCATCATGTGCTCCGGTGTAAAATAAACCAAGGGTGACGAACTTTCGTCATCCACCAGATAAATCCCTCCTTTCTCTGAGAAACGATTCCAATAAGAGTTCTCAAATAATCCCTGATCTTTAATAAATGCGATACTGTCAAGATAGGTACTTGCATTGAATTTTCGGAAAGTCTGCCCTGTCGCAGGCCCTTCACCTGACACGGTCAGGTTGGAAAACATACCCGATAGATATGCCATATTGATCATGCTCGAGTTCATGATCATTCTTTTCATCGGCATCGAAAGCATCTCGTAACTTCTAATGCCTTGCGTGTTTGTTTCAAAAAAGCGCTTGAATGCTTCATCCTTTGCCGGGAAAAGAGTTTTACTTCCGGTCTTTTGCAATACATCCTTATAATTAAGGTCATTGATCAGACGAACAAAATAAGTGAATTCGCCACTTTCATTCAAATAATCGTAGATATTGCCTCTTAAGAAATCGGGTTCTTTCTCATCATAATAATAGTCGTCTTTACACGACACAAGGCATAAATAACATAAGCTCACACAAAAAAGCGATAAAGCTATGAATCGCTTTCGATTAAATTTGTTATGCATTTCTTTTATAGTATTAAACGTTTATCAATTATAAACTAAGGATATCGAAATACTGAATCCATAAATGGACTTCACAGAAGTTGGCTTACTAAGTTGCATTTTTCATATAAACAAATTATTATTAGATTAATTTCACAGAACAAAAGTAGGAAGAAATAAAACTCCAATAGAACAAAAAGCCGCCATATACTATAAGAAATGTACACTCACCCACCTTTTTAGGGGTAAAATGGACATTTACACCTAAATTGTATACATTTGTAATATTGATTTATACATTTCATTATTGGGTTTACAAAAGTAAATAACTACCAACAAAGCAAATTCATAATTTTCACCGGAAAACAGATACAACCTGTCAAATAAATCACGATATTTGCAACATCCTTTAGGATTAGCCTCTACAAGGGAAGTTTACCAATCGTTATCTTCAAAAACACTAATGCCTGAGGCTTCGCGTCAGTATACGCCCAACTAATACACTAATAATCAATATATAATATATCTTAACACATCGAGTTAACTTAAATCATATATAATGAATAAAATACGTATTTCATTACTATTCATCTGCAACATTCTCTTTCTGAACGTATATTGTCAGACGCTGGCCAAAAATTACTACGTAACTTCGGCTCAAAATCTGTCTCAAAACAATGTTAAAACAATCATTCAGGATGATAAAGGTTTTATGTGGTTCGGAACGAAAAACGGCCTAAATCGTTTTGATGGAAAGAAAGTGAGAATATACAATTGCTATGATGAAAAGAGAGGTATCGGTAACAATAACATCTCCGCCCTGTTTGAAGATAAGAACAAGAATATATGGGTAGGTACAGACCGTGGTATATATATCTATAACCCCCTGTCCGAAAAGTTCAGACATTTCAACATCACTACAGAAAGCGGAATAGGTATATCCGATTGGGTAGCTCAGATAGCGGAAGACAAAGAACAAAGGATATGGATAATAATACCTAATCAGGGTGTGTTCAGATTTGACATTGATGCCAATAGCCTGTCACACTATCCTTTTATTATTGCAAGCAATCAGGCTTCTAAACACCCACAGTGTATTACAATCCTGAAATCCGGTGAAATATGGGTAGGCACCAATAAAGACGGATTGTATCATTACAATACTAAAACCGATAAATTCGAGCAACATATCGTAGACAGGAATGGTATATCCATCAAAAATGACATGATATACAGTACCTGCGAATACGGTGATTATATTATATTAGGTGTACATGAGGGAGAATTAAAAAAATACGATTACAACAATAACACTTTTTTTGTAGTTAATGCCGCCGACGTTCACCACAAAATTATCAGAGATGTCAAGGTATTCAACAATGAATTATGGGTAGGTACGGAACAGGGTATCTATATAATAGATGAAGATGCCGGCAAAATAGAATTAATCCGTAGTGATCCGATGATAGGTAATAGTCTGACCGACAACAAAATTTACGCTATGTATCAGGATAATGAGAATGGAATATGGATCGGGACTGTATTCGGAGGAGTAAATTACATTCCTTCTCAAACACTGACAATAGACAGGTATCTCCCCAGCCAACAAAAAAATTCTATCGACGGAAGAATTATACGCGATCTGAAAGAAGATCAGAATGGAAAGATATGGGTATGTACCGAAGACAACGGCATATCGGTCTTTGACCCTAAAAAGCAATCTTTTGAAAGAATCACTCCGACAGGAGGTACTCAGTTTATTCCTCAGGCTATTATAGAGAATCAGGACGAGATATGGGTAGGTCTATTCAAAAACGGAATAGATATTCACAATCTGAAAACTAAAACCCGAAAACATCTCAGCCCCGAACAATTGGGTATCGACGAATCAAGTATCTGGGCATTATATCAGGACAGAAAAGGAACAATCTGGTTAGGAAATGGATGGGGAGTTTACTCCAGTGATAAGAATAACCTGAAATTTGAACGCCACAATGAATTCGGATACAACTTCATTTTTGACATATATGAAGATTCAAGAGGCAATATATGGGTTTGTACGATGGGAAATGGAGTGTTTAAGTTAAGAGCAACAGATAAAATAGTTGAGCATTATATTTACAGGCAGGAAGATCCCAATACCATAAGTTCTAACTCAGTGAGTAGCGTTACCGAAGATAGAAAAGGAAATCTTTGGTTTTCAACAGACCGTGGAGGCATATGTAAATATATGAAAGAGACAAATAGTTTCAAGTCTTACTCCAAAAACGAAGGATTACCCGATGACGTTGCCTACAAAATAATAGAAGATAATGAAGGCCTACTATGGTTTGGTACCAATCATGGCATGGTGCGTTTTAATCCCGAGACGGAAGCAATCCAGGTATTTACCGAAAAAGATGGCATTAATAACAATCAATTCAATTATAAATCGGGAATCAGAACCCGGTCCGGAAAATTATATTTCGGATCCATCAACGGATTAATGGCCGTAAATCCAAACAATATTAAACGCCCTCACGTCACAGCTCCACTTTATATTACTAAGTTACTGATATTTAACGAAGAATTAAAAGTAAACGAAAAAGGCTCTCCCCTTACCAACAGTATCATTTACACAGACGAAGTCCATCTGAATCACGACCAGAACAGTATTGGTTTTGAATTTGCTTCACTCAGTTATTCCTCATCAAGTAATTATAAATATTCCTATAAACTGGAGAACTTCGATAAGGACTGGACTATCACAAATGATAACCGCAGTGTATCATATACCAATCTTAGCCCAGGCGATTATTCTTTCCGTGTCAGGGCTACCAATAGCCTGGGTGAATGGGGGGACAATGAAACATCTATCAAAATATTTATCAAAGCCCCCTGGTGGCAAAGTACAATAGCCACCTACTGTTATATCCTCTTCTTTCTAATAGGGGTTATTACCTTTATTTATCTGTATGACCGTACACAGAAAAAACGGTATGCCCAAAAACAGATTCTGGCAGACAACCAACGCGAAAAAGATATATATAATGCTAAAATAGAATTCTTTACTGATATCGCACATGAAATACGAACCCCTCTTATTCTAATCAATGGCCCGCTCGAGGCCATATTGGAAGAGGAGGAAATAGATCCGCCAGCTATCAGAAAAAATATGCGCATCATGGAACAGAATGTGAAACGTCTGCTCGATCTGATCAATCAGCTACTCGATTTCCGTAAAATAGATGAACGCAAATTTATATTAAATCCCACAAATACCAATCTCAACAATCTGGTAACCAAAACCATAAACCGGTTCCAACTCACATTTGAGCAAAAAGAGAAACAACTTACACTTCACATTACTGATAATGTATTGATAGCCAACATAGATCAGGAATCAGTCATTAAAATTATCAGCAATCTGATGAATAATGCACTAAAATACTCAAACAAAACAATTCAGGTAGACTTGTATGCTACAGATGATAATATCGCTCATATACGTGTTATCAATGACGGTACTCCTATTCCGGACAATCTGAGTAAAAAGATATTTGAACCATTTTACCGTACGACAAAGGTATCCAATATCCCCGGAAGTGGAATAGGATTGTCTCTTGCCAGTAATCTGGCAAAACTCAATAATGCCGAATTAATACTTGATACCACTGCCTCCCTGACCACGTTTATTTTATCTATTCCAATCAGCGTCAATGCAGACGGACAACATACAGAGGAAAAGGAGCAGGAAGAGGATAATGAATCTACAACTTTCATCGAACAGAATATTCCTCCAACTGTTATTTCCGACACTGAAGAAGACGAAGAATTGGGAGAAGAAGAACCGAAAATAAAAGAAAACAGCATACTGATAGTTGAAGATGAACCGGAGGTTCGAAGCTATCTATCAGAACGCTTGGAAAAATATTTCAATGTCTACATTGCAACAAATGGGGTTGAAGCACTGAAAGTCTTAAACGAGAAGTACATTAACATCATTCTGAGTGATTTGATGATGCCCGAAATGGATGGTCTGGAACTGTGTCAGAACGTAAAATCAAACGAAGACCTTGCTCAGATACCTTTTGTTCTGCTTACTGCCAAAACGGATATGGATAGTAAAATGAAAAGTCTTGAGATAGGTGCAGATGCATATATCGAAAAACCTACGGCTTTCAACTATCTGTATAAGCATATTAATATGTTGCTTAAAAACCGGGAAAAAGAAAAAAAAGCATTCCTGAACAAACCGTTCTTCCCGGTACAGAAGATGAAAGTGAGTAAAAATGATGAGAAGTTCCTAAACAAAATTATTGAGATAATCAATCATGATCTTGCTAATCCGGAACTAAATGTGAAATATCTTGCTGACAACCTGTATATGAGCCGTTCAGGGCTCCATCGAAAAGTAAAACAGATAACCTCACTCTCCCCTATTGAGTTTATCAAACTAATCAGACTGAAAAAGGCTGCAGAACTGATACAGGAAGGTGAATATCAAATAGCAGAAGTTTGCTTTATGGTAGGAATTAACTCTCCGTCTTATTTCGGTAAGATGTTCTTTCAACAATTTGGTATGACCCCCAAAGAGTTTGCAAAAAGTAGCAAAGCAGGAAAAAGCTAAATAGAAAGGTATAGTTTGTTATAAAACGGTGAATGAGCCACAGTGGATATAACTTATCTGTTGTGACTCATTTACCGTTTTATATTAGCCTTTAAAAACAAAGTAAATTGTATTTAACGAATATCTATATCAGGCTTATTTTTGATAATAGAACAAGCTGCTTTATGTCTTTACCCCTATTTCCTTTTTTCCTTACAACAAACTCAAACTATTTTATTTATCTTTTACACCTATTGTCAATCTTACAGACTTTTATTTCATTTCTCTACGAAGATTGTCTCGATCCTCTACGAGAAACGCCTCGATTGTCGTAGAGAATCGCCCCGTTTCTCGTAGAGGAAAAAAACGGATACTATAACATATTGATTTACAGAATATTAAACAATCATGAATCTGTATCATATTTTCAACACACCAAATTCTGCTTCACCTCTCCTTTTGCGTCATTTTATTTTCTGAAATAACTACAATTCTGAGATTATGCTGAATATAATTCCTATCATATAGCTATTGTCAGCAGTACGATTCAGCACTACAAAAAAAATCACCAATATAAAATTTCACATCAGCGACATGAAGCTAAGGCATACTCTGCATGCTGCCAAAGCGTGCCCTACATACAGGCTCTATAGATCGTACAGAGATATCTATATTAGCTAATTTCATATTCCATACCCATTGAAACATTACTCTAAAATCATTTTATTGATATCCTACATGAAGATTTAACTTTTCAAATACAAGGCAGAATACAACAAAACTCTCACCTAATAACACAAATGTAGAAAACGGGCTACAATATATTCAAACGCCGAAAATTTCTACATTTATTATAGTTATCGATACATTTAGTGACAGTCTAAATGAACTATTACGCTACATTTGTGCATCAGTTTTTGAACTATTAACCAAAAATTAAAATTAAAGATTATGAAGAACATTTTCTCTTTAAAGAAAAGTGCGGTCGCTCTATCACTATTAATGACCTGCGGAGCATCAGCACAAGTAACATTCGATAAAATAATGTCCAGTAACGGAGATAATCCTATGTTACCTTTTACTCACCGTACCGTCCCTGCCGTAGGCGACTTTAACAATGATGATTTTATGGATATCATCATGGGTGGACAAAGTCATAAAGATTACGTTGAAGGCGGTAAGTTTGATGTCGGAGGATGGTTTTGTGCAGCCATTGTAATAAAGAATGACGGGAATGACAATTTTACTATTTCAGCAAAATCCAAACACGAAGCAGGAACAGAGGATAATCCTGACGCTCCGGGAACTCCGGTTGAAGACCTTATCAATCTGCCGATAAGTACAAAGTCCTTCTTCCGTTTCCTTGATTTCAATAATGACGGAAATCTGGACCTTATTATAAGAGGAAAAGGAGAACACAACTTCCTAACCAATGAATCCGAATATTTAATGCTTCTTGAGAATCAGGGACCGGAAAACGGCTACAAATTTAAATTAGTAGAAAATCACGGACTCAACCAAGCACATAATGAAGATTATCTTACAGGTATCTCTATAGGCGATTATGACAGAGACGGCTTTGTTGACGTTTTGCTCATGGGATGTGAAAACAAAGATCAGAGTAACGACCCGGAAAATCCAAACTACGATCCGGAACGCCTTAAAAGACGCTTCGTTGAACTTTACAAGAACAATGGTGGCGACGGAACTTTCACTATACAAAAAATAGCAGAAACCTTCGGAGAAGAGGGTTTGGATGGTAATTTTAAACCGATGAGTCATGGTGACGTTGCTTTTGTAGACATTGACAACGACGGTTGGCTGGATATCTTTTGTACCGGATATGCTGACAATGAAGATGGTAGCATTAGAGAGTCCGGAAAAGAAATCCGAATCTATCAGAATATAGAAGAAGGTACTGCATTCTTGGATGTGACACCGTTTGATAATGATACTTTTCAGGGAGGTTATGATATCACTCTTTTTGTAGAAGACTTGAATGGAGACGGCCTAATGGATCTTATTTTGTTGGGTGATGGTGCACCAACTCCCGGCGGAGGAACAATCTACATGAATGAAGGTGACCTTGTCTTTACCCCGGTAGATATGGAAACTTCAGGTTTCGTACAGGTAAGAGCAGTACCTACTGGTACTTTTGCAGATATGAATCATGACGGAAAACTTGATGCCGCACTTATGGGATATTCAAATAGTTTAGGGTATTTTAGTGGTATCATCTATCAAGGTGACAATAATACATACAACTATGGAGGCGTAAAAGAAGTATTTAACGCTGGCGAACGTCAGGGTGGACTTGTTATTGCCGATTTCTCTAATGACGGTAAATTAGATGCATTCGGAGTGGATGGTAATGCTTCAAATGAAGTTGCTATGTTCAAAAACACATCCGACTTCGTGAACCAAGCTCCTACTGCTCCTACCAATGTTGTCGCCAAAATCGAAAAGGGTATGTTGACTGTAACTTGGGACGACGCTACCGATGATGTAACTCCTGCAGAGGCGTTGTTCTACAATGTTTATGTAAAAAACAACAATACCGGAAAGATTTCAATGATTATCCCAGCCAATCCGGAAACAGGACGTTTGAAAGTGATTACTGACTATCAGACAGGTGTACGCAGCGTATTGAAATCATATTCTGTGAAAGTAGATGCTTCCGAAGGTTATAGCTACACCGTTGGCGTACAGGCCATCGATCAGGCACAAGGTGCAAGTACTTTCACAACTCAATTACTTGGTAAAGATACCGGTATTGCTCAGAACGAAGTAGCCAACAACGTTCGCATCGAAACAGTTAAAGAAGGCTTTATCGTAAGAGCAGACAGTGACCTCGATGTTGAAGTAACCGATATGCTTGGAAGAGTAGTAGCAAAAGATAAAGCAAACAACGTGATTCCAGTTTCTTCAAACGGTATCTATCTGATCACAACCGGAGGACGCACCTATAAAGTAGGTAAATAAGGTAAAATAGATTTTTCAGGATATTATTATAAGAAAAGGAACTGTTTCATTTCAGCTATATTGGGGACAGTTCCTTTTTTCAGTTTCTAAAACCTATTATTATGAGAAAGACACACTATCTGATAGTCGGCATTTTATCTTTAATAAGCATCTCTACACATGCCATCGACTCACAGAAAATAGCTGCTAAGCATCCTATTATTGCAGACAAACCCGTTCCCGGTTTCTTTGAAGGAGCTTTGTTAGGAAACGGTGCCTTGGGAGTGGTAGTAACAACCCGTCCCGATGCCATTTGTCTGCACTTCGGTCATAATAACGTCTGGGACATACGCATTGCCGAAAACAACAAAGAGAAGATAGGTACTTTCGACGAAATTTTCACCAAAGCCCAAACAACTCTCACCGGCTTACCCTCTATTTATCACAGTAGCGAATTCTCGGAATATCTGAAACTGACAGCTGAGAACTACCAAAAGCCCTATCCACGCCCTTTCCCTTGTGGCACACTATTATTGGGATTTGACCGGCGTGAAGTGGAATTATTAGGACACACACTCGATATTGCCAACGGATTGTGTACCGTCCAGTTACTGAAAGACGACAAAAAGATAGCACTAAGGATATTCACCGACATGAATAAAGATCAGGTATGGTTGTCATTAACAGACGATCAAGGAAATCCCATACCCTCTTGTTTTAATCGCATCCGCCTCATAGCCGATCCGTCTACTCCCAATGACATCCCCCATTACCAAATTCGGGAACAAGAAAAGTCTCTCGGTTATTTCCAGCGTTTGCCCTATCTTGAACCACATTTGTATGATATACAGAAAGGGCACGCCAAAGACAAAGCTTTTGCTTTGGATCTCACCACTAACGTGTCCTTACTAAAAGGACAACGTACAACAACATTAGGCATAAAAGAAGATCTGGCGGACATGGAGCGTTATCTGGACACTTCTGAAACTCCTTTTTATGCAATGGTATCTTTAAAAGAAGGACTTGCAGAAGATACTTCACTATTCACATTGCCAAAAGAAAAGATTACTGCCAACAGCTATATTGCTGCCGAAAAAGCCAGCATGCAGAAATGGAGTGAATACTGGAAGTGCTCCGGTGTATCGCTGGCAGATAACGATCTGGAAAAAATATGGTACAGAAACCTCTATTTCCTCAATTGCTCAGTCAAGGCCGGTGTCACATGTCCGGGCATCTTTGCCAATTGGAGCTATGGTAATATAGGGACTGCATGGCATGGCGATTATCACTTAAATTACAACACCCAACAACCGTTTTGGGTAACCTACTCCAGTAATCATCTGGACAAAAACATACCCTATGTAGACTTAGTGCATCATCTGCTACCCGTAAGTCGTGCATGGGCAAAAGAGTATTATAACATGCGCGGAGCTTTTTTCCCACACTCCGCCTACCCGGTAGATATGACTATGCACCCCTATCCCGTACCTGATTGGGGATGGGAAGTGTTTGAGACTCCATGGATGGTACAAGGCCTGTGGTGGCACTATCTTTACTCAGGCGATACTGATTTTCTAAAGGAAAAAGCATTCATCCCCATGAAAGATGCTGTCATGTTCCTGGTAGACTACATGAGCCGTCCGGATGCCAAAGGAGAACAATGGGGAGATCACAAATATCACATCTTTCCTTCGATCCCTCCTGAGTTGTACGGGTTACAACCGGATTTTAAATTCAACTATGACACGCAAATAGACATCGCTCTTAGTAAATTCATATTCAAAGCCTATCTGGAAGCGATTCAGATATTAAAGATCGGGAAACAAGAAAAGAATTTAGCCGGACAAGTAAATAAAATCTTGTCCGGTATGCCTGCCTACCCCACTTATCAATCACCCGAAGATGGAGAAATATATGTATCAGTCCCGGGAGAAACGGACCAGATCGTATATAATGTCCCAGCTAATATGACTCATGTATTCCCCGGCGAAGAATATGGCATGAATGCTCCGGAAGATATAAAACGCCGCTTAGAAAACACATACCGTGCCCACCAAAATGAGGGCGGCAATGACATTGTTTTCGTAAATCTACAAGCAGCCCGCATGGGATTGCTGGACTTAGAGAAATTCAAGCGCCAAGTAAACTATGCCACACTGCCGAATCAGACGGTAACAGATGCTGTATTGCAGATAGGAGGACGTTATAATGACCAGACCGATTACTTTTACATGGGAAACATGGGCATCTGGTTTGAAAATTTCGCCTTGCCGGTGGTAATCAATGAATGCCTGATGCAAAGTTATAACGGAGAGATTGTTTTATTCCCCAACTGGGACTGGAAAAAAGATGCTGCCTTCACTTCCTTACGTGCCAGAGGGGCTTTCCTGATCGACGCTACTTTGAAAAATAAAGAAGTAACCCAAATAAATATAACCAGCGAAAAAGGTAATATGTGCGTCATTTGTAACCCATGGGATGGAAAGAAAGTATCATTGTCACGAAAAGACAAAAAAGAGATATTGTCGGGCAGTAAACTGCGAATCAAAACAGATCCCGGTGAACAATTCGTACTGACAGCAATCGAATAACTCAATTATGAATATCTTCCTTTCAAGAGGAAGAGCTATCAATAGTCAATTTTCAATTAGTATAAACAAGAGGCTGATTACAACAGTCTCGCAATAAAACAATCTTCACAACATGAAAAGCTTTATTAAATATCTCTTTCTAAACTTTCTCGTGGTTGGTTGCCTGTCTTCTTGCAGCAACACGAAAATCAATCTGGATCAGTGGACTTTTGAATACAACAAGCAAAGTAATACCATTGATATTAAAGCTGGCGACAACTATTCCCTGAACGGCTTGTACGCCTCCTTCCTGTACGATGGCGATACAATTACGTCTAAAGATTACACCAAAGTCCGGATGACCACAGAGAAAGTGGAAAATGCTTTCGGGCAAATACCGGTAGTCAAGATCACTTACACCGGAAAAGATCTGCCACAACTGGAACAACAATTTTACCCCATCCCCGGTAAAAACTACTTCCTGACGGAGTTCACACTGAACGGCGAATCAGCCGAAGTGGAATCAAACCTTATGGCCCCAATTAACATAGATGAAATGCCGCAGCTATTGGATAAGGGAACCAATAGAGCTCTGTTCATTCCTTTCGATAACGACAAATGGGTACGCTACCAGTCGCATCCACTCACCTTTGATAAGCTAACCAGTTACGAAGTCACAGCTGTTTTCAATAATGAGAGTAGAAAAGGCTTCGTTGTAGGTTCTATAGAGCACGACAACTGGAAAACAGCCATCGAAATGCAATCCGGAGACGCCAACAATTTAAAATCATTGATCTGCTATGGAGGTGCTGCCGACGAATTGACACGCGACTCCAAGCCACACGGTGCCCTAAAGGGTAAAAGCATTAAATCACCGTTAGTTTTATTCGGACTTTTTGACGATTGGCGCACAGGACTGGAAGAGTATGCCGATGCCAATGCTCTGATAGCATCTCCCAAAGCATGGGACAAAGCAGTACCCTGCGGTTGGAACAGCTGGGGAGTATTGCAGTTCGGGCTTACTTACCCCAAAGCATTGGAAGTTTCGGACTTCTTTAAGAACAATCTTCAAAACAACCACTTCTGCAATGCAGACAATACCGTATATATCGGGCTGGATTCCGGTTGGAACAGTTTCTCAGAGCAAGAACTGACCGCTTTTGTTAACCGTTGCAAAGCAAACGGACAGATTGCCGGTGTATACTGGACTCCTTTCACTGACTGGGGCCGACAGGCTGAAAACGTACTGCATGATGCACCTGCATACAAATATAAAGATGTATACTTGTATGCAAACGGCAAGCCACAGGAACTGGACGGCGCTTATGCCGTAGACCCTACCCATCCGGCAATAGAAGCACAAATGAAGAAAACATCCGAACTCTTCCGCCGTTGTGGTTTTGAATATGTAAAGATGGACTTCATGACGCATGGAGCTATGGAAGCAGATCATTGGTATAACCCCGAAATACAGACAGGTATACAGGGCTATAACTACGGAATGGCTTTACTGAACAAGTACTTTGGTGATATGTATATCAACCTTTCCATCTCACCGATATTCCCAGCTCAGTATGCCCAGTCAAGACGTATTGCCTGCGATGCCTGGAACAAGATAAAAGATACGGAATATACCATGAATGCCGTTTCGTACGGATGGTGGATTGACCGTGTTTACCAATATAATGATGCCGACCACGTGGTGTTGAAGGATGCCACCGAGGGAGAAAATCGTGCAAGAATCACCTCAGCAGTCATCACCGGACTCTACATTGCAGGTGACGACTTTAGCGAAGGCGGCTCAAAAGAAGGTAAGGAACGTGCAACTAAATATCTGACGAACGAAGACGTCAATCTCATTGCCAACGGTGTATCCTTCCGTCCGATAGAGGGCATTGGAACTAATTCCGAGAATCAATTCATAAGACAGGATAATAACACACTTTACTATGTAGTGTTCAATTACGGAGAAGAAGAAATGAGCGTGAATGTACCGCTCGAAAGAATAGGTCTCAATCCTTCAGAGACTCTTAACGCCAAAGAACTTTGGAGTGGAGCAGAGATTGACTTGAGTAAAGCCATTACCATTCCGGGAAAAGATGTGAAACTAATCAGAATTCAATAAAACCCCAATAGCATGAGAACCAAATTCTTATTAACAGCTGTTTGCTGTCTGTCATTTCTCTGTTTCCCAACTCATCCGGTTTGCGCCGCAGATGTAACGGTAGGGAAATGGCGAATCGACATCAACGAAAACAATGCCAAAGTAAATGTATACCACAATAACACGCTCGTAGTCAATGAGAGTAGTTGTGCATTCAAAAACGGAGATAAAGAGTATTTCCAAGACCAACTGAGTGGATATGCGATTCAGACGGCAGAGATAGCCGACCCATTCGGCACAGGGAAAAGAGTAACCGTTACGGCCAACACAACCGATGGTATTACGGTCACTCAGGATTATTACTTATACAATGACTATATACTGACAGAGTTCAGTATCGCATCCGATCAGGAATTAGCATCCAATTATATGGCACCCGTACGAAGCACGACTGAAGTCAGCTTCCTGCCTGCCAATAAAAACAGAGCCTTGTTTGTTCCTTTTGACAACGATGGTTTTGTACGCTTCGGCTCCTATAACTTCAACTCCGAAGAGACAGCTGAGTCTTCTACGAGCTATGAAGTGGGCGGACTCTACAATGACGACACGCGGCAGGGACTGATTCTCGGCTCGGTAGAGCACACCGACTGGAAGACAGGGGTGGTGGCATATACAAGGAACAGCAACGAGGTTACCAATCTGGAAGTATACGGCGGAATAACCTCCGAATTTACCCGTGACACGTATTATAAAAACAGCGGAGACAAGTACACGGACAAAGGGTTCAATAATAACAAGACCAATACCCCTACCCCTCACGGAAAGCTGAGAGGTAAGATCATCAAATCGCCTAAAGTATTCATCGGTTACTTTGCCGATTGGCGCCAAGGTATGGAAACCTTTGGGGATGTAAACGCTATTGTTGCTCCCAAAGCCGTCTGGGACGGTAACAAACCTTTCGGCTGGAACAGCTGGGGAGTGCTGCAAGGAGATGTAAACTATCAGAATGCATCTGAGACGGCCGCTTTCATCAAGAATGAACTGAAAGAGTTCTCCAACGGAGCGAATGATGTGTATATCGGACTGGATGCCGGCGGCGGAAAGCTGGACGACGAAGGAAAGATGGAAGCTTTCATCAGCGAATGCAAAGCGAGAGGACAAAAGGTGGGAGGATACATGAATACGTTCGTTTCCTGGGGAGACGATCCATATGATGTTTGCCTGAAAGCCAATGGAGAATACATCCGCTTCGACGGTGCTTATGCACTCGACCCCACCCACCCTTCAGTACTTTCTGGCATAAAGAACGCCATTGAAAGCCATATAGCCAAAGGGTTTAGCTATGTAAAGATCGACTTTATGTCTCATGGTGCGGTAGAAGCAGACAGTTATTACGATAAGAGCGTACACACCGGTATACAGGCTTACAACAAAGGCATGCAGGAGATATACAAATATGCCGCCGGAAGAATCTACGTCAATCTGTCCATTGCACCCATTTTCCCTGCCCAGTATGCACAGAGCCGTCGCATCAGTTGTGACGCATGGGGCGATATTAACAACACTAAATACGTGTTGAACTGCTTGAGCTACGGCTGGTGGCTCGACCACGTTTATCAGTATAACGATGCTGACCATGTAGTGATCAAGGGTTATTCGGAAGCCGAAAACCGTTCGCGCATCACCTCCTCCATCCTTACGGGTATCTTTATATTGGGAGATGACTTCAGCGACAATTCCAATGCCGCTGTAATCACCGCCAAAGCACGTGCAAAGAAACTCCTCACTAACCCCGAGATCATAAGAATTGCAAGTCAGTGCAAAGCTTTCCGTCCGGTGGATTCTGCTCCGGCCGGAGGAAACCAGGATGCTGCCCGTAGCTTCTATGCCACTGTGGCAGACACCATGTATGTGGCTACATTTAATTATGGCACAATGATCAACCGGGCGATGGATTTCGATCGCCTGGGCTTAGAGCAGGGTACGGAATACGTCGTTCGCGAATTGTGGGGTAATAAGGAATCGATAAAGACCGGTAACTGGACTGAAAGTATACCCACAAGAGATGTGAAGCTATTCAAGATCTATCCCAAGAACCCCACTCCACAGGTTCTGAAAGAAGCTGTCTGGAAGTCAGGTGGCAGTTTTCCTGCCGATTGGGTGATCGACGGACGATTCATCTGGGGAGACTTCAACAATGACGGTTATAAAGATGCCTTCTACATCGCCGGACAAGGCGGTGGTAACATCGGGCTGTATATGAATGACGGTGGTGCTGGTTTTACCCTGCAAGCCACTACCCTGCCCGCCTTGAACTGGGCTTCTGCCGCTGCTATTGATTATGACAACGACGGCAATCTCGATCTGATCATCTCCGGAAGAACCAACGAGGTTTCCGGTAACCGGAAAATCGTAACGCATGTATACCGGAACAACGGTGCACCCGAATACACCTTCTCGGAAGATACGGAACGCAGTGCAGAGCTGATGGGCGTCACCTCCGGCAATGCTGGTGATAATGATCGCCCGGGACGCTTCCTGCAAGTATTCGACTACAATAACGACGGCTGGCAGGATCTGATCCTGACAGGAGTAACAACCGATGGGAGCAGCGTAACCGCTCTTTTCCGTAACAACCAGGGGAAATTTGAACGGATGCCCAATGTGGTGGACGGTAATGACTTCCGGGCAGTGAGTGGAGGATCGGTCCACGTGGGCGATGCAAATCATGACGGATATGCCGATGTCTTCGTTCAGGGATGGAACGGTGATTTCTACGCAGACCTGTATCTGAATCAGAAGAACGGTACTTTCTCCCGTTCGGAAGCACTTTCTCAGCTCTTTACTGCTTCACAGGCAGCAGAGACGGTCTTTGCTGACATCAACGGAGACGGATACGATGACTTTGTCGAAATAAACAGCAACGCTGCCAATCTGTTTATCAACAACCAGGACAATACGTTCACCAAATACGATGAAACGGTGACCGGTTTGACGAAAAGCGGAGCCACAAGCATTACCGCCGGCGATGTGAACAATGACGGACGGACAGACCTGGTGGTTTCCGGTTTCAACATCATGACCAAGATCTACTACAACAACGGCAACAACACGTTCAAAGGCGTGGATGTGCCCAAAGAGGTGACTGCCCGCTCAGGTAACTTAAACTTGGTAGACATCAACGGCGACCGGACCTTAGATCTCTCTAACTTTGGTTATGGTGACGGCTTTACAAGTGCTTATGTGCTGAATGACCTGTCTCAAAACACCCTCCCGGCAAACATTGCTCCCCGAGTTCCGGCTGGCCTGACCGTAACCTATACCGATGGAAAGTTTACACTGGCTTGGGAACCTGCGGCAGATGCCATCACTCCGAGCAATGCCATTCGTTATAACGTCTATGCCAAAGATGAGAACAGCGGCATTGTATACTTCTATTCTCCGGCAGATTTCACTACCGGCAAGCTGAAGACAGGAGGAGCCATCACAACCCTGATCAATCAGAACTCATTTGAATGGAACCTGCCGGATGGTAAATACACGTTCGGTGTACAGTCTGTTGACCAGGCAGACGTTGCCAGCGAATTCCTTACCGTTAAATACCCCGCGTTGAAGGTGGAAGAGGTAGTTTGGACAGTAGGTGGTACGTTCCCCCACTATTTAGAGTCGGGAGATGCCATTTGGGGTGACTTCAACAACGACGGACGAGTAGACATGCTCATCACAGGAGGTAGAGATTCCGGCACGCTGGCACTCTATGAGCAGACTCAAGACGGGAAGTTCAAAAGAGTTCAGAGCGACAATGCCGCCTTGGCAGCAATGTCCCGGTCGAAAGCTATCTTTATAGACTACGACAATGACAACGACCTGGATATCGTGGTGATGGGAAAAGGTTCGAGCGGAACCAGCCTGCCTCTCATTCTTGAAAATACGGGTGCGGAGAATCAGTATGCCTATGTAAAAAACACAACACTCGCTGCCGGATTCCTAAAACACTATTTCTTGAAAGACGAACACAGCGGACGCGGACTGATTGCTTTTGATTACGACAATGACGGTTGGACGGACCTTCTTGTTTCCAGCGATGTACCGTATAACAAAGCTACCGGAACTTCTGCCACTACCCTCTACAAAAACATGGAAGGAAAAGGATTTGTACGCCAGACGACGGTGGTTGACGGAGGAGAGTTCAGACACATCACACAGGGTTCCGTGCACGTAGGTGATGTCAACGGCGACGGTTATCTCGACATTTACAACCAGGGACGCGCGTTTCTGCCTTCAGCCGAAGATGTAGGTTACCTTTACATCAACAATCAAGACGGTACTTTCAAGCAGGTAGCCATGGACGGATTTGTTCCGAAGCCATTCTCTGATGCAGCGTTGGTAGACGTCAACGGCGACGGTTATTCAGATATTGTGGAAGTGAACGAAACAAGCGCCACTCTGTACCTGAACGATAAAAGCGGTAATTTTATCAAAGTCAAGGGTGCCGGCCTTATCAACGGTAAATGTGTTCAGGCTACGGCAGGAGACATCAACAACGATGGTTTCATGGATTTGATTGTGACCGGAGAAGGCATTGTAACCCGTGTTTTCTATAATTACGGAGACAATACATTTGCCTTGGGCGGTGTTCCGTCGGAAATAACAGAAAGATGCGGAGCCATCAACCTGGTGGACATCAACGGAGACGGTACATTGGATGTAGCTTCTTTCGGCTGGCAGAATGACTGGAAAAACGCGTATGCTTTCAATGATCTGAGCAAGAGTCATATTCAGGCAAACGCAGCGCCTGCAGCTCCAACCAATCTGAAAGTGGAGTCGGTGGACGGCAAAGTGATCCTGACATGGAGCAAAGCAACAGACGACCATACGCCGCAAGAGGCACTTCGCTACAATGTGTACGTAAAAAACAATGCCGACAACACTGTATATGCCTATGCACCGACAGATGTTCAAACCGGAGTATTGAAAGTCCGGAACCTGATTCCATTGATCCAGACCAACCGTTTTGAACTGAACGGACTGGCAAGCGGAAAGTATACTTTCGGCGTGCAGGCAGTAGACCAGGCGGACCTGGGAAGTCAGTTTGCCAGCATCAGCGAAGATATTATCACAGGCATCCACTCAATTGCCTTTGACGGGGTAGAAGCCTATGCCAACGCTCAACGACAGATTACCATCAAGAACAACGGGCAAGAACCGGTAGAGTATACCATCTTGTCTGCCAACGGCTTGATGATGTCAGCCGGTGTATGCGCTACGGCTGCCCAACAATCTTCTGCTGTTTTGGAACAAGGCGTCTATATTGTTCGCCTATCCTATGGCAATAACGAAGCATCTACGGTGAAAGTAACGATTCATTAATTAAGAATTCGTTTTTTATATCGGGATCGGTATTTCACCACAGAGTAACACGGAGTTCCACAGAGTTTAAATCTTTATTGAAACGCAGATTTTCGCAAAGGGAAACAAATATAAGATAAAGAAATACAGTCTTTTAATCTGTGTTTATCTGTGTTAATCCGCGTTTCATCGGATAAATAGTACTCTGTGGAACTCTGTGCTACTCTGTGGTGAGTTTTGCTCATTCTTTTTCAATAATATTATCTTTTATGAATAGAAAATTCATTCATTCAGCTTTTTCACTGGTATTGTTGGCAGGCATGAGCGCCTGCCAAAGCCGTACGGACGGTGCGGAAGACCTGTCATCCTACGTCAATCCTTTCATTGGCACCAGTGTCAAAGCCGATACGGAACAATCTTTCAACAGCATGGGGAAAACCTTTCCCGGAGCAGCGACTCCGTTTGGAATGACCCAGGTAAGTCCCAACACCATCACCGGAGGCGACTACGGATCGGGATATGGCTATCAGCATAAGACTATCGAGGGATTCGCTTTCACCCAAATGAGCGGCATTGGCTGGTATGGCGACTTAGGAAACTTCCTGGTGATGCCCACTACCGGCGAACTTCAGGTGGTTGCCGGCAAAGAGAGCGATCCGGAGAAGGAGGGATACCGCTCGGAGTACGACAAAGCATCGGAAGCCGCTTCTGCCGGATACTACACCGCACGCTTAACGAAGTATGACATCCTAACGGAGGCAACTGCCTCTCCGCACGGAGGTGCGCTGAAATTTACCTACCCTGCCAGCGACTTGTCGCGCATCCAGATCGATCTGGCAAGACGCGTTGGCGGAACCTCTACCACGCAGTACGTGGAAGTGGTCAATGACAACACGATCCGCGGTTGGATGAAGTGTACACCCGAAGGAGGTGGTTGGGGAGACGGATATGGCAACCCCGACTATACGGTATTTTTCTATGCAGAGTTCAGCAAACCTTTGGACAATTACGGTTTCTGGAGTGCCGACATTCCGGATGATTGGGAACGCAAACGCGAAAATGTGTTGAGCGACAATTATCAGGCTCGCATCGCCCAATCGAGTATTATCAGAGGCAAGAAGTCACTGGAAGGCAAACACGTAGGTTTCTTTGCAGAATTCCCCACCACCGATCAGGAAGAGGTCACCCTGAAAGCAGGTATCTCCTTCTCCGACTTGGAGGGCGCTGAAAAGAACTTCAAAGCAGAGTTGCAGGGACAAACGTTCGACGGGATGAAGAAACAGGCCAAAGAGTTGTGGAACAAGGAACTTTCGAAAATCTTAATGGAAGGAGGCACCCATGATGAGAAAGTCGCATTCTACACTGCCCTGTATCACACCATGATCGATCCGCGCAACATGACAGACGTAGACGGACGGTATCCGGGCGGCGACCATCAGATTCATCAGACGGCCGATTTCACGAAGCGAACCATCTTCAGCGGCTGGGACGTGTTCAGAAGCCAGTTCCCCCTGCAAACCATCATCAACCCCACGTTGGTGAATGACGAGATAAATTCGTTGGTGACGCTTGCCGAAGAGAGCGGAAAAGGATATTTGGAAAGATGGGAGTTCTTCAATGCCTATAGCGGATGTATGGTGGGCAACCCGGCCATCTCAGTTCTGGCAGATGCTTATGCCAAGAACATCCGGAAGTATGACATTGAGAAAGCCTACCGGGCAGCCGTACGTACTTCCGAGTTGATCGGGAACAAAGAAGAGTTAGGATACACACCCGTAGAGAAGGGATATTCTATCTCGGAGACACTGGAATATGCATACACAGACTGGTGTGTGGCACAGCTTGCCAAAGCATTGGGCAAAACGGACGACGCCGAGAAATATACCCGTAAGTCATTGTACTATAAGAACATCTTCGACTCGGAAGACAAAATGTGGTTTCGCCCCAAACGCAAATCCGGTGCCTGGGAAGAGTGGCCCGCCAACGGCCGATTGACGGAATGGCACGGCTCCATCGAATCGAACCCCTACCAACAGGGATGGTTTGTACCTCATGACATCGACGGAATGGTAGCACTCATGGGTGGCGAAGAGAAGGTGTTGAACGATCTGGAAGACTTCTTTGAGAAAACACCCAAGCACTTCCTGTGGAATGAGTATTACAACCACTCCAACGAACCGGTGCATCAGGTTCCCTTTATGTTCAACCGGCTGAATGCCCCATGGCTGACGCAGAAATGGACCCGGTGTATCTGTGAGAATGCCTATCGAAATGACATTGAAGGACTGGCAGGAAACGAAGACGTCGGTCAGATGTCTGCCTGGTATATACTTGCAGCAGCCGGCATCCACCCCATTTGTCCGGGAGAAACCCGATACGAACTGACAAGTCCGGCTTTTGACAAAGTAACTTTCCGGCTGGAGGATGGCAAAACATTCAGCATCGTTGCAAAGAACAACTCAAAGAAGAACATCTACATCCAGCGCGCATGGCTCAACGACAAAGAATATAACCAATGTTTCATTGATCATGCCGACATTGCAAAAGGGGGTACACTGACTATTGAGATGGGAGCGGAACCGATGAAGTCATGGGGTACAGTGACTAAATAGACCTAAATGCCCGGCTCCGGGGAGCCCTCTCCTCCCCGGAGCCGAGCACCTTCCTCCCCGGAGCCGAGCATTTCCCTCCCCGGAGCCGAGCATTTCCCTCCCCGGAGCCGAGCATTTCCCTCCCCGGAGCCGGGGAATATTCCCGGTTTACCCTGCTAACTCTATTACTTCCAAATCCTTAAACGCCCCGTTCTCTATCACAAAACGTACCATGGTACGAACTTTATGAAAACCGGACATCCCTGCCGCACCGGGATTGATGTGAAGCATATCCAATGTTTTATCATACTTCACCTTCAGGATATGCGAATGCCCACTGATAAATAACTTAGGCGGACGCGCCATCAGGCTACCTATTATAGAGGGATCGTACTTCCCCGGATAACCTCCGATATGTTTTATCAAGACCTCAGCACCTTCTACCGTAAACCGATTGACCTGCGGAAACATCTTACGGATTTCCTGTCCGTCAATATTTCCATAAACAGCACGCAAAGGGCGGAAAGCCGCTAACTTTTCGGCTACCTCCACCGAACCGATATCTCCTGCATGCCATATTTCATCACAAGACTCAAAATATTCCAGGTATTTCTCATCCCACCATGCATGCGTATCCGATAATAATCCAACTTTCATCATAGTTTCTTTGTTTATATGCACAAAGGTACTTATATTTGGGAAAATCTTAACGCAATGGAAAGCAATTATCAGTATTTTAAAAGAGACATAAGCTGGCTGTCATTCAATTATCGCGTACTGCTGGAAGCTAATGACGACCGACTTCCACTGTATGAGCGCATCAACTTCATATCCATCTACTCTTCCAACCTGGAGGAGTTTTACAAAATACGTGTAGCCGATCATAAAGCAGTGGCATCGGGTGTCACCCAAAGCGATGAAGAGTCCGTACAATCGGCTGCCGAATTGCTGGAAAATATCAACCGGGAAGTAAACCGCCAACTGGAAGACCGTATCCGTATCTACGAACATAAGATATTGCCTGCCTTACGCAAGAACCACATTATTTTTTATCAAAGCCGGAATGTAGAACCGTTCCATCAGGAGTTCATCCGGAACTTCTTCCGTGAAGAGATATTCCCCTTCCTCCAACCGGTGCCGGTATGCAAAGATCGCGTCGTGTCATTCTTGCGGGACAACCGGCTTTATCTCGCGGTGCGTCTCTTCATGCACGGCACGGAGCAGACCGACCCGGATCATGTGCAATATTTCGTAATGAAGATGCCGTATAGCAAAGTACCCCGTTTCATCGAACTTCCCAAACAGGGGGACAACTATTACCTGATGTTTATCGAGGATATCATAAAGGCCAATATCGGCCTCATCTTCCCGGGATACGATGTGGACTCCAGTTATTGCATTAAAATCTCCCGGGATGCCGATATACTGATAGACGATACTACCAGCACCGCCGACCTTGTGGAACAGGTGAAGAAAAAAGTGAAGAAACGCAAAATAGGAGCTGTATGCCGTTTTGTATACGACCGCGGCATGCCATCGGACTTTCTGGACTTCCTCGTAGATGCCTTTCAAATAAACAGGGAGGAACTGGTTCCGGGCGACAAACATCTCAATCTTGAAGACCTGCGTCATCTGCCCAACCCGAACAAGGCATTGAAGTCACTGGAAAAGCCCAAACCTATGAAGCTGAATTGCCTGGATGAAAAAGAATCCATATTCAACTATGTGAAGCAGAAAGACCTGTTGCTTTATTATCCTTACCACTCGTTTGAACACTTTATACACTTCCTGTATGAAGCTGTACACGATCCGCAAACGAAAGAAATCATGGTAACGCAATATCGTGTAGCCGAAAACTCTGCGGTCATCAATACACTGATAGCAGCAGCGCAAAACGGAAAGAAAGTAACCGTATTCGTAGAACTCAAAGCCCGCTTTGATGAAGAGAATAACCTGGCTACAGCGGAGATGATGAAATCCACCGGAATAAAAATCATCTACAGCCTGCCGGGGCTCAAAGTGCATGCCAAAGTAGCCCTTATCCGCCGGAAGAGTAAAGGTGACGATCCCAAAACCTGCGACTTTGCTTACATAGGTACCGGCAATTTCAATGAAAAGACAGCCATGCTTTATGCCGATTGCGGACTATTCACCTGTAATCCTAAAATAACCAAAGACCTTTATACACTCTTTTGTACTTTGCAGGGGAAGGAGAATCCCAAATTCAGCACACTGCTTGTAGCACGTTTCAACCTGATACCAGAACTGAACCGCCTTATCGACCACGAAATAGAACTGGCCGAAAAAGGACAGGGCGGAAGAATCATATTAAAGATGAACGGATTGCAAGACCCTGCAATGATCGACCGCTTGTATGAAGCCTCACAACGAGGGGTACAAATTGACCTGATCGTCAGAGGTATCTGTTGCCTGATACCGGGACAGCCATACAGCCGCAACATTCGTGTCACCCGTATTGTGGATACATTCCTTGAACATGCCCGCGTGTGGTATTTCGGTAACGCCGGTCATCCGAAAATCTATTTCGGTTCACCGGACTGGATGCGCCGCAATCTCTATCGCCGGATCGAAGCTGTGACCCCTGTACTGTCCCCCGAACTACAGCAGGAAATGATCGACATGCTGAACATACAACTTTCTGACAATCGCAAAGCTTGTTTCGTAGACGAGAGGTTGTGCAATGTGTTCAAGAGTAAGTCTAAAGGAGAGGGTATCCGGGCACAATATACTTTCTATAATTACTTGAAAAGGAAAAATGAAACATCTTTGTAATATGTATGACACTTCTCTGCAATACGAAAATCCGTCCTTTGCAGCCAGAAACAGAATACATTTATGGAGACAATCTATCTTTGCATCGTCATCTTCTTATTTGTGCTTGCAGTATTCGACCTCATGGTCGGAGTGAGCAACGATGCCGTTAACTTTTTAAATTCCGCCATCGGAGCGAAAGCAGCTTCCTTTAAAACAGTATTATTCATAGCAGGCATCGGTATATTTATCGGTGCTTCGTTGTCTA
Organism: Bacteroides sp. K03; assembly: GCF_019734355.1. Taxonomy (NCBI): domain Bacteria; kingdom Pseudomonadati; phylum Bacteroidota; class Bacteroidia; order Bacteroidales; family Bacteroidaceae; genus Bacteroides; species Bacteroides sp. K03. Next base: position 103,920 of record NZ_JAASHC010000007.1, on the reverse strand, counting down.
ATGGTATGATGGACATCGCACGACACGGCATTTATCAACCCGAGCATTTTTACTTCGCCGAAATCATGTGCATACTGCTTGCCGTGATGCTGACGGATGTCGTACTGCTCGATGTGTTTAACTCAATGGGTATGCCTACCTCTACCACCGTTTCGATGGTGTTCGAGCTATTGGGAGGTACCTTTGCACTGGCACTTATCAAAGTCCACAACAATGATATGCTGGGGTTGGGCGACCTGATCAATACGGATAAAGCATTGTCCGTCATTATGGCTATCTTCGTTTCAGTGGCCATCGCTTTCTTCTTCGGTATGCTGGTACAATGGTTGGCACGTATCGTCTTTACTTTCAACTATAAAAAGAAGATGAAGTACAGCATTGCGCTGTTCGGTGGTATCGCAACTACAGCCATCATCTACTTCATGCTTATCAAAGGATTGAAAGACAGCTCATTTATGACATCAGAGGCCAAACAGTGGATACAGGATAACACAACAATGCTGATCGGATGTTTCTTTGTCTTCTTCACTATATTGATGCAAATACTCCACTGGTTGAAAGTGAATGTATTTAAGGTAGTGGTATTGTTAGGTACATTCGCATTAGCACTGGCATTTGCAGGCAATGACCTTGTCAATTTTATCGGTGTCCCCCTGGCCGGCTACTCTTCTTTTATTGACTATACAACCAACGGTATGGCAGCAGGTCCGAATGATTTTCTCATGTCGTCTCTGCTGGGCCCTGCCAAAACTCCCTGGTACTTCCTGATAGGTGCAGGAGCGATCATGGTATATGCCCTTTGTACATCGAAAAAAGCCCATAACGTTATCAAGACTTCCGTAGACCTCTCCCGCCAGGACGAAGGAGAAGAGACTTTCGGTAGTACCCCAATCGCCCGTACGCTGGTACGCATCAGTATGACACTGGCAAATGGTGTTTCAGGAATTGTACCGGAAGGTGCAAAAAAATGGGTCAACACCCGCTTCCGTAAAGACGAAGCCATCATTGCCGACGGAGCTGCCTTCGACCTTGTTCGTGCATCAGTCAATCTGGTATTGGCAGGATTGCTTATCGCACTGGGCACTTCTTTGAAGCTTCCGTTGTCTACCACCTATGTCACTTTCATGGTAGCCATGGGTACCTCACTGGCCGACCGTGCCTGGGGACGCGACTCTGCCGTTTACCGCATCACCGGTGTTCTAAGCGTTATTGGCGGTTGGTTTCTTACCGCCGGAGCGGCTTTCACCATCTGCTTCTTCGTAGCCATGATTATCTACTTCGGAGGTACAATTGCTATCATCGCTCTTATCGCTCTGGCAATACTCTCGCTTATTCGCAGCCAGGTAATCTATAAAAAGAAAAAAGAGAAGGAAAAAGGCAACGAAACACTGAAACAACTGATGCAAACCAGCAACAGTGACGAAGCCTTGCAATTGATGCGCCAGCACACCCGCGAAGAGTTAGGCAAAGTACTCGAATATGCTGAAACCAACTTTGAATTGACGGTCACCTCCTTCCTTCACGAAAACTTGCGGGGATTGCGCCGCTCAATGGGTTCCACCAAGTTTGAGAAGCAGCTTATCAAGCAAATGAAGCGAACGGGAACCGTAGCGATGTGCAAACTGGATAATAACACCGTACTCGAAAAAGGTCTTTATTATTATCAGGGAAATGATTTTGCCAGCGAACTGGTATACAGTATCGCCCGCCTGTGCGAACCCTGTCTGGAACACACAGACAATAACTTCAATCCGCTGGATGCCATTCAGAAGGGAGAATTTGGAGACGTAGCCGAAGATATCACTTATCTGATACAGCAGTGCCGCAAGAAACTTGAATCCAACGATTATAATGATTTTGAGGAAGAAGTACGTCGTGCCAATGACCTTAATGCCCAACTTTCACATCTGAAACGTCAGGAGTTACAACGTATTCAGAATCAAACAGGTAGCGTCAGAGTAAGTATGATATATCTGACAATGGTGCAAGAAGCACAAAATGTGGTAACTTATACAATCAATCTGATGAAGGTAAGCCGTAAATTCCAGCTGGAAACGGACGCTTAACCGAAAGGGAAACAAGCTCATAACTAACTGATAATAAACACTTATAAGATTGTACACTTTTGTCATGCAAGAGTGTACAATCTTGTGTAATAAAAGTGTACAACCTTGCATAACCAAAGTGTACAATCTTGCACTCTACCCCTATTTTAACCAAAAAAGTCTATCCGGATACTTTTTTTTTCGATATAGATACCCCTGTCAACGGCTATTTGCATACTAACCTTATTCTTAATTTAGTAACTATCACCATTAAATTGTATTAATATAAACAATACTATTTAAAGAGCCCAAAGCAAGTAATGAATGTACATGCTCCAAGCAACTAATAATAGTTCTATTTTATAACTTTAATACAATACTTATGAATTTAAGAAAACTACTTGCTATGGCGGCGCTCACAGCGTTATTGCCATCAGTTCTGGCCAATAACCAGGCAACCAATGGTAATGACTCCGCTACTAATTCCAAATCAACGGTTGAAACCAAGAATTTAATAGGTGATACTCCTACATCATTCATTGAGTTCAACGGTTCCAATCAGTATATGGTGATTCCCCATCATGCCGATTTTAACGTTACGACTTCTGAGTCATTCACTGTTTCATGCTGGGTAAAACGAAATGTTCTGGCCAAAGACACTCGCTTCATCGTAAAACGTGTGAAAAACAATGCCACTGTTAAATCGGGGTATGAACTATGGGGAGATGACGTTAGTAATAAATATTTCGCGGTAAATAGTCCCAACAATACAGGAGACCATACCAACTCCGTATCGGTTTATTCAACGATAACGGGTAATGCCGGCGAATGGCATCATGTGGCTTTCGTTATTGACCGCACAGCAGGCGTTATGTACGAATATCATAACGGAACACAGGTGGCGAGCAGTGGAAGTAAAAACATTGCCCCCTGGGAATGCAGCAATACGTATGACGTACTTGTCGGAGCAGGATTCTCAGAAGAGAATACTCCTAATTACTTCCTCAATGGCTCTATTGCCGGTTTACACTTTTACAAACGGGCTCTCTCGGCAGAAGAGATCGCTGCGGATGCAACAGCCCAAGTAGGAGCTGAAACAGAAGGCTTGGTGGCTGCTTATGATTTTCAGAACATCACTGGTCTGAAAGTAACAGACATCAGCGGAAACGGACATACCGCCACACTGGTAGGATTTACAACCAATCTTCCGGAAATTGCATCCGTTACTCTTACCCAGAATACCAAGTTCACCGGTCGTGGAAACCTGCACGATCAAATTCTTAAAGCCACTGTAGTAATGGGTGGAACAGATGCAACACAAGTATTGCGTTCTGTGAAAATGAACTTAAACGGTACTACCAATTTAAACGATATTGCCAAGATCAAATTCTATAAGACATCCCAAAATACATTCGACGAACGTACAGCCAAGGATGCTGTTCTGTTGGGCGAATTTGTTCCGGCCGAAGGTGAGATGACATGCGAATTTACAGATGCAACCATTCAGTCCGGAACATGTTATCTGTGGCTTTGTGCCGAAGTTTCGGAAACAGCTGCCGAAGGTGCGAAAATAGATGCAGAATTACATGAAATAACTACTGAAAGCCAGACATTCGAAATTGAAAACCCCGCTCCAACCGGAAGCCGTGAAATATTGCTGAAACGTCGTTTGGTATTTGCTCCGGGCGACTATAATTCAACAAACTGGCGTATACCGGGATTGTTGCAACTTTCGGACGGAACCTTGCTGACTACTACTGATAAGCGTAAATATAACGAAACGGACCTCCCGGAAGACATTGATATCGTTTCACGTTACAGTACCGATGGTGGTTTTACCTGGAGCGAACCCGTAACCATTGCCGAAGGAAAAGGACGTAAAAAAGGATACGGCGATGCAGTCATTGTAGAGGCAACCAATGGTGACGTAGTATGTGGTTTTGTGGGTGGAAACGGACTTTGGAATTCTTCTGAATCCGATCCTCAATGGTCGTATATCGCTATCAGTCATGATAAAGGACGTACGTGGGGAGAACCTAAGAACATTACAGATTTACTGTGGGGAAGTAAGTGCGATAATATAGAACGCAGAGCCTTTGCTCATTCATTCTTCGGTTCCGGTAATGGTTTGCGCCTGATTCGTGGAGAACATGCAGGACGCATCGTGTTTGTAGCAGCAATGGGCTCCGGAAACCAGTTGCACAACTATGCCGTCTATTCGGATGATAACGGTGCTACCTGGTCGGTATCAGAGCGTGCATTCACCAATGGAGATGAAGCCAAAGTAGTAGAACTCAACGATGGCCGCGTGTTGATGAGTATTCGTCAGAACGGTTATCGTGGCTATAGTATCTCTGCAGATGGCGGAGAGACCTGGAGCGCCCAATCGAGCTGGAACGAAATCAACACCAATGCCTGCAATGGTGATATTATCCGCTATACGGCTACAGACAAGGGTTTCAACAAAGATCGCTTGCTACATTCTCTTCCCAATGCCTCTTCCCGCCAGAACGTAAGTATATTTATCAGCTATGACGAAGGAGAAACATGGCCGGTTGTAAAATCGATATGTCCTTATAACTCCGTATATTCATCTCTTACAATACTTCCCGACGGTACAATCGGAGCATATGTAGAAGAAAATCCGGAAGGTGCTTGCTCACTCTATTTCATGAATTTCTCTTTGGAATGGCTGACTGGCGGTCAGGATATATACACCCCTGCAGGTGAGGTGCTTGAGCGGGTGGAAACTCCCGTTTTTGACCCGGCTGATGGTCGGCTGGAAGAAGGAGAGACAGTTAAAGTAGCCATTACATGTGCTACTCCGGATGCTGTAATCCATTATACACTGGATGGAACGACCCCCACTGAGCAATCTGAAGTATATATGAACGCTATTTCGGTTTCGTCATCAACTACAATCAAGGCAATAGCAGTTAAAGAAGGCATGCTCAATAGTAAAGCAGCAACAGCCGAGTTTATTTATCCGGCTTATTGCACTCCCGATCTAAAAACAAATCATGCCCGCTATCTGACCTCTGTATCTGTGACCGACGATGATACAAATTCATTTACGAGCAGCCAAATCCAGACATCGGCAACACCTCGTGCCGTATATGTTGACAAAACAGATGAAATAATTAAAACCAAGGCCGGTGCTACCCTAAATGCAAGTACCGTATGGGGCTTCGAATGGATGCATGCTTATGTATATATAGATTATAATAAGGATAAAGAATTTGATGTAACACTCAATGCCGATGGTAATAACAAAGGAGAACTGGTTTCATACACATTCTATGCAGAAGACGGAGGTAAGTATGGTACAAACAGTTTAGGCGAAAGGAAAGAAAATAATGTCGGCGCTAACGGTGCTCTTCCCCGCTTCATCATACCTCAAGACCTCGCTGCAGGAGATTATCGTATCCGTTTTAAAATCGACTGGAATGATATCAGTCCCTGCGGAAGCGTTATTGCAGGAAATGGAATTGCCAATAATGGCGGTACTATTGCCGACTTTACCCTGCGGATCGAATCATCGGGAGGCGTTGGTATCAAAGATGTAAACGATGCTCCGGAAACAGTATTTACCGGTGTAGCCGGAGGTATTGCGATTGAAGGGCAAGATTGTGTAGCCGAAGTATTCGACGGACAAGGCCGTTTAATAGTGAAAAAAGCAGTTACGAGCGGTTCATTCATTTCACTTCCGGCTGGTTTCTACATTATCCGTAATGGAAAAATCAATGTGAAAGTGATTGTAAAAGCATAAAAACAGAATCCTCAAAACGAGGATAAGAAGTTAATCTGTTTTATATTAAAAGTTATATTTTCTCCTTATACTATCTGACAAATAATGAGGAGAATTCACCACAGAGTCACACAGAGTTTCACAGAGTTTTTTTATTAGTAATCAGATAATAGTACTCTGTGAAACTCTGTGTGACTCTGTGGTGAAATATATTTAATCGGGATAATACTTCCCGGGAACTGCATTAGCCGGAACATACGGTTCCATCCAGAATGCAGAACGGCGTTTGAACTTCAGTTCAGTAGATGGATACCAGTTTGCCCATGAAGCAGGATCACTGTTCACCACCGGAGCCATTGCACTCTCTCCGTTTCCATTTAAAGCGGTCACAGTATACTCGTATACAATAATTCCACTTCTATCGGCATCAGCATTATCCAGGCTACCAGGCAGACTAAAGGCAGGAACAACTCCCTGAAGCTCTTCATCCGCAAAAGAAGTAGCTTTTCCCTCATAAACCTTCAGGAAATCTTTCTCACCCAGCTTTCTTCTGTAAACCCTGTAAACTTCAGTACCTAATACTTGCCCCCAGGAGAGATCAATCCGACCGGAATCAAGTTGAAGTTTTAAGCCTTCCGGATAATGAGAAGGAGACTTACTTATATAAACCGGATATTCACAGGCAGAAGCAGCCTCTTTCTTTCCGTTGACAGAGACAGCACGTACATGATACTTACCATCTGCCAGTTTGGGCAACATATATATAGTTTTTGTGGTTGTGCCCGATACTTCCCAACTTTTGCCTCCATCTCTCGAGAGTTCCATACGGACCTTTGACACCGATTGGGGCTTTGACAAATAAACCATGTTGCCGGCTTTTGCATAAACAACATCCTCAATCGTTGTGGGCACAGGAACAGGTTCTTTGGCTGTATATTCAATGGAATGTTCTCCGGCGGGTAGTTTCACTCCGGCTATATCCCCTTTGTACATCACTCCGTCGATATAGAGTTTTCCCCCTTTCACACCTGTCAAAGTCAACGTCGCCTGACCGTCCGACTTCAATCTCCCCTTGCAATCTCCACTTACAAAGCGTGTCAATGCGATGGCTGTTTCTGTCTCACCCGTAAGATGAATGCCCAAACCGTCAGCAGCAATCTCAGAACCTTTGAACAGGGCCAGTTGCAGATCTCCGTTCTTCATCCGGCGAACCATCCCTGCTTCTCCTTTGAAAGTCACAGAATCCGAATGCCAGGTAATGGGATCGCTGTCCCTGAAAATAATATCCCGGCTCTTATCTGTAGCGACCTGCACTACCCCCTTCGGCCTCCCGTTTTTATCCGGAACGAATTCATAAACATCATTTCCTTCCAGTAATGCCGGAACAGTGAGTTTGCCATCCAAAACACGTACCGATTCTTTCTTGTGGGTAACCAGCGTCAGCAAAGAACCAACACCATCCCGGTAAAAGCCTTTCGACTTCGCAGTCCCTGCTGTTGTCCAATACTCCGGACGTACTTTATCCATAAATACAATCTTCGGAAATTCATCTTCTTTCCGGGTGAACCATGAGAAACGGTTGAAAGCTCTCCAATTAGTCCCGGTCTGATCGTAAATCAGAAAATAATCGGTCCCTACCAGAAGAATACTGCGGGATACATATTCGGGCCATGTAAAAGAATCTTTTCCCTCTGCCGAACGTACTTCAGCCATCTGAGCTATCTCCAGATCATATAAAGGGGCAACCAGCTCATTCATTCCGATATTACAGAAAGTACCGTTTTTCATGACTCCGAAATTGGTTACGCCATCCGTATTATTCTGGGTATGATCTCCTACCGCCTCATTTTCATGACCGGTATAAACTTTGTCTTGTGCATAGAAATAGATACCGCCTGCATTACCTTGCCCCTGATGTCCCCAGCGGTAATTAGGCCCCTTGTCTACCTGATTCAAATGGATAGAAAGTTCTTCATCCGAATCAACTCCGGCACGAAGTACAATCCCATGCCCGGTATATTTGCAACTTTTCAGATGCGGATTCGTACCTGTATCTTTCGTCTGATGCGTATTCTTATGCACCTCTACCCATTTCGTATCATTCGCCTTTTCTTCCACATCTTCTCCTATCGCTCCCAACCATCGTAAATTTTCGGCTACCAGCGGATCATAATACTGCAACCAGTTTCCTAATTCATAAACAGGCGCATAGCGCGGCACCAATCTGCCGCCACCGTGTGCACCATGAGGTGGATAAGCTCGTCCCGGCGTTACCATATCAACCATCCAGCGGGCTCTTTGCGCCATATGAGAATCTGCAAACCGATTTTTACCATCAAACAGTTCCAGGGCTATATTCGAATGTACGGTAGGACGCAGATAAGCCCAATTGTACACTCCCAGACTTTCTACCCAACGTCCTCCCTTAGACTCATAGGAGCTGACTTCCGGACGGGTATAAAACAAACCATAAACTTCAATCGACTTCTCAAAGAAATCGGCCCACTCCTTTGCCATCGGATGTTCCGGGAAAAGAAAAGCCGTTTGTCCGGTCACTGCCCATCCATCGGCAGCCATGTTGGCAGTACCTGCCAATGAAGTACGAATGGCATTCATCGGTTCAAGCATATTCACATAACCGGCCAATAAGAAAAGAGCCTCAACAGTCTTACGTTGTTCGTCTGACAAATCTTTGTAGTAAGTCAGATAATCCTGTACCCACTGTGAATAAACCGGGCGGTGAGATATAGAATGAATGCCCGGAAAACTATTCATCCCGGTCATATAATACGCCATCGGAGAAGTGACCATCTGCTTATAAAACCGATCGGCAGAAGTTTCTTTGGGTCTTTTGACAAAAGGATTTTCGGGGCGTTTCGCTTCTCGTGGATATTCCAGTACCCAGTTCTTCACCTTATCCAGATTCAGTAACGCATATTGCCGGTGAAGCATCATCGTATACCGGAATACCATTTCGGCCGAATGGTCTTTTCCGCCATTAGCCGCAATATCATCAATACTCTTATTGAAAGCTTCCACTTTGGGGTGTGTATCACCGACCCGGGTAAATGCTATTGCTGTAGAGCGCGTACCATTTTGTACCGGATACTTAAAATAGAGTTTCTGATCCGCATATCTGAAATAGACAGACAGATCGGGAGTAGGCTGCCAAATACCGTATTGCCGGTCATTCCAGCGATTGTGGTCATAAACAAATACGCCCAACTCACGGGCATCCTTCCCACTTTCCCAAAAGGTCATCACAGGAAATTGCTCCCGCGTAGAGTTTCCTCCGAAAGGCAACAGACGATATACCATTTCTTTGTCAACCTGTTCTATCCATCCTTCACCTGTCCAATGCGGATCTTCCTGGCAATAACTGGTATAAAGAGGTTGTTCAACAGGTACTCCGTCAGCAACGGTCACATCTTTCTGACGGTCCCAGTTAGCATATTTATGAGTCGGATGGAAGCCGGTCCACTCCATATCTACAAAAACTCCGTCTTGCTTTTCTATTCCGCTCATCTCTTCATCGAAGATTACGAACGGATAGCCTTGTACCACCTTAACAGAAGTCCGATACTCGGCTCCTCCCTCCAAACGATAAAGTACCAGACACTCGGCAAACAGCTCTCCACTCTCTTTTACGGAAGTCTCTACGGACACTATTTTCTTATGACCGGAGTACAACCTGTTACGACCGGAAGCTCCTTCTCCCTTTGAAACAGAAAGAATTGGAGCCGGAGCGATATTGTCATTCACGGTAGCAGTTACAGGAATGGCAACACTAAAATCCGTATTCCCAAGTATCCAACAGTCCGTTTTTCGTTCGATGTATACCGGATGATCAGACTTCATCTTCCGGCTGCCCAACCGCAAAGTATACTTAAAACCTCCCCCGGCAGACATGGAGGCGAAAAAATGGATACGTGCAGAGCAAATACGATTGTTATCGTACTTCTTATCCGAAAGTTGAAAAGCAACCGGATTTCCGGTCCGGGTATCTATCAACTCCAAACGGTTCTCAACGTTACTATCCGGAGAAAAAGTAACCGGATAGCTGATCAGAGTCTCCGGCCAACTGTATATAGACAAAAAAAGCGGATTCTCTTTTTCAAAAGTAACAGCCGGATGGTCCGTAGAAATACGATATTGTTGTGCATGGGTATCAAATACCCAGCACAACAACACAATAAAACTAATAACAGTATATCTCATCAATTTTAAATTTTTTCAGCTATCAAAGCATAAGCACACCACAATGCCGGAGCTTGCCCGTGCAGATCGCCCGTCAGTGGCTTACGGTTACGGTAATGTTCACTCGTATTTCCCAGCATAGTACCCTCGCATACACCTTCCACATCGCCCATCTGGTTCACATAAGAAGTGAGTGCAATCCACGCCTTACGGGCGGCAGGACCATACTCGTCTTTATCAAGCCATCCTTTTTTCACACCTACGATCATTGCATACGCAAACATACCCGTACCGGATGTTTCTTCCCACATAGATGCATCATCTACAACTTGTTTCCACATACCTTTTTCGTCCTGCATCTCTTTCAGGCGTACCATCATTTTGAGGTAACCCTGCATGATAGCTTTCCTGTCCGGGTTATCTTCCGGAAGAATACGCAGTAACTCTGCCATACCTACAGCCATCCATCCGTTGCCTCTCCCCCAACAGAAACGAGCTGTCGGAGCATGATAAAACAAGCCTGAAGGTTGTTGTATGGAATCCAGGTAAAGCACCATTTCACGGGCGGCACGATCGATGTATCTCCGTTCGTTCGTTACCCTGTAAGCCTGTGCCTGTATAGCAGTAATCATAAACATATCATCCAGCCAGAAACGTGTCTGCCAGGAGTATCCTTTATCTGCCCACTCCTTTTGCTGGGGCAGACAGACATCTGCATCTACAAAATCACCATACATACTGCTCTTGCATGTATCCTGATGATCGAGCGTCCAGTCTGCCGGCAACTCCCATTGCGAATCGGCATACATCATCCCCATTTTCTTATACCGTTCATCACCGGTTTGCAAATAGAATTCTAAAGGCAACGCTCCGAATACATTGTTATCAACATGGTTCGGTTTCGGTTGAAGAAATGCTTCTGTAGTAAACAAAGGTTCGAAGCGTTCGGTCAACCGTTGTGTTAATTCCGCATTGCCACATTCCTTAGCAAACCACAATCCTCCCAACCAGGTGCAAACGTCCGGATAAGTAATCTGAGTACGTGGTTCGTTTATACGTAAAGGACTGCCATACTGCGAATGCCCCTGAGCCAAGAAGCGGTAAGTTATTTTAGTACCAATCTCAACGGGATCAGCCCCCTCCGGGAAATTATCAAAATAACTCACTTCTTGCCTTGAGCATGATGCCAGCCCCAGGATTACCAATGCAAAGAAAACAATATTCTTCTTCATAACTAATACTATATAATCAAATCTTTAAAAACTTCAGCATACATACTTTTTTGCCATTGTCAACACGAAGGAAATAAAGTCCTTCATACAAGCCCACAGCCGAAAGAGTAACTGTCTGCTCATATTCTTCCTGAATATTCCAATGCCTCACTACCTGTCCGGATAAGCTGACTATCGACACACGTTCCGGTTTATCTTCCTGCGGAAAAGAAAGATGGAACTCATCCTTTACCGGATTGGGAAAAAGGTGGTAACCTGCTTCTTCTCTGGCATTCTCAATCCCAACAGACGAATCATTCCAGCTGATAGTCTTTTCCAACACACCATTTTTATAGACGAAAAGTTCATCTGCGTCATTCTTCTGCTGTACATAGGGACTATTGAAGAGGTATTCTTCAGAAAGGGCCAACGGTACTCCGTTCACCTTGTAATTATCCTGATAAGCTTCGGTAGGCGGAAAGAATTGCAGCTGCAAAACATCACCACTCAGTGAAGTATACTTCACTGCCGGCTTACTTGTAGTATAATCCTGTTTTTCTATCTTTGTCTTGGTAAGAACCGCATTCTTGAATAACTCCAGTTCCTCACTACGGGTAGCCGCTTTATATTCCGGTTCTATTTCTGAGGTTTCCAGCACCCAGGCTCCTTTTCGGCAAGAGGTATCTTCCAAAGTAAGAACATCGTGATTGCTGACTACAAAATCTGTATTCGCCCACGTATAAGGTTCCAATGTTTTAAAGGCGAAAAGCATCGTTCCGGTATGACAAAAGATCCAGCCATCTGCCTCGATACGTTCTTTAATACCTCTTTTTGTGAAAGGCACATAGATACGGTAACGCTTTCCCTGAATATAAGTAGTCGGTACATTATACACCCCAACCGCTGCTTTTTCATATTGCATCACCCTGTGATAAGGGTTCTCTCCGTATCCTTCAATATTAGCATTTGTATTGTCGGTAGGACGGGCAGGATTGTCCTGACAAACAGAAAACACACTCTCTACAACATCACTTTGCCAGGCCAGATAAGTACGTTTGGTCTCTTTGTAGGCATAGCAGGAAGTAGCTTTTGACAAATCATAAGGAATTTCTGTTTGAGTAGCCAAACCGTAATTATTGCTTTGGTATGTATATTTAAAACGTTTCCAGTTCAACACATCTTTGTTTGAACCATTCACTCCTATATCATTAATGTAACTGGTATATACATAAGGATATTCCTTCGAGTCGTAAACCTGCAACAAAGCCGGGTCGGGAGCCACATTACGTTTATAAGCCAACCAGAAATTCATACTTGCCGTATTATTGGTTACGGTCAGTCCCGGAATAAAAAGGTACTTATTCTCCTGATTACCGAAGTACAACCAGGCAAGCGCCGTTATATTCGAATTGGAAGCACGGGCACCTGTATATAATTGGTCCCAACCCTTACAACGAGGTGGATTGGCCACATACAGTCCCTGATTCCAGGCCGAAAGTAAACTGGCAATCATTTGCTGGTAAACCACATTAGCCTTTTGATTGATTTCCTCATCCTGACAGAACTCAGCCAACATACGTACATACATTATATTCGTAGAGAAATAAATGAATGCATCTGCTTCACTACAATTATTGTGGAAGAATTTATTCAGCCAATTCAAAATACGGGGACGATTATAATCTCTGATCTGCTTCGTTGTACGTCCGTACCGATCTGTAAAATCACTCCATTGCTCAGTAGCCATAAAGCCGACCGTATAACGTATCATATCCAAATTAAGAGTAATTCCTCTTGAATTATAATCACCTAACTGAAGAAACGTCTTTATTTTGGCTTTCAAAGACTCCGGCATATTGTCCTTTGTCAGCAAATAACCATGTAGTGTGGCATGAGCATAAAATTCAACGCCCGAACCCGTAGAGTTGTAATACAAATCAGGATCGGCTATATATTTGTCATACATAGCCTCCAGGTTGTTTATCGCCCGTGACTTATCGTAATTAAGATATAAACGTGCAAAATAATACGGACCCGTATATTTAGGATCACCTCCGGAAGGTGACGTACCCTTTGCCATATACTGAATCATAGCATCACACCGCTTCTCGTAGGTAGCCCCCGAAATCATAGACTGCGCTCTACTTTCAGCACTTATCATAAATAATAAGACACACAGCCAGATAGAAAGTTTTTTCATTGGTTCACTCATAAAATTACCGGAAAAAGTTCCGGACTACTTAAACTCAAGACTAAGTAGTCCGGATGTGTTTTTTTAATTAAAACAGGATTTTGCCTGATTGTGAAGTCTCACCTTCGGAGACAGACAGGAAATACACTCCACGCTCGATAAGAGAGATGGTTTCTCCATTACCCAGTTGTACGGATTTAACCAATGCGCCTGAAGTATTGTACACATTTACCTTAGCAAGCCCTTCAATACCATATACGGTAACTCCATTGCTGTTAGCAACCAATGTGAAGCGACTCTGCTCTTTCTGGTTAGTAGTAATACCAGTAGCACCACTACCTAATTCGTAAGCACCTAAATCATACTTCTGACCTACCGGACGGGCATTACCACAAATGTCGGTCGTCGCAATCGTATAATCAGGAATGGTATTAACACCTTTATCTACCAAGTCTGATGCATTCAAAAGTCCCCAGTTTGCTTTGGCTATTGCTTCCAGCGTTCCTTCCAGAAATTCGTAACCAATACCGGCGTCTACTGTCGGACGAATGAAACGAGGAGCAAGTCCTTCTGTTACCTCTTCAGTAAAGTCATTGCTTTCAATCAACTGGTAAGAAGTCGGGTTTGTATTCAGGTTCTTATTTTCCATCCAGATACCTGCACCCTGGATTCCGCAGTATGCAAATGTCTCTACATATCCGGCCTGATTCAGGTTGAGATTATTCGCATTCCCCTGTTCGTTCACATTGCCCCAAAATACAGAGTTGTAAATAGTGGAATTTCCATTAGAGAAAACACCGCCACCAGCTTTAGCACCCATATTTTTTACTACGGTTGTATTAATCAACTTTCCGCTACCACTATGGATATAAACACCACCACCGCGAAAAACAGAAGAGTTATTATATATCACACAGTTTTCTGCTACTGCACTGTTATTTAAAAAGATACCACCGCCAAATGCGTTTTTACCGGAAACAACCTGGTTATTCCGAATAACAGAATTGCTGATAACACTTTTATTACCTTGTATATTAATACCGCCGCCATAAGAAGAACCGTCGGAATCGTCATTCTGATTCGTACAATTCTCAATCAAACAACTCTTAACCAAACCGGCACCATCCACAAATACACCGGCTCCGTTTACAGCGCTATTCTTACTGGCTTCCGCTTTAATATTACGAACGATACAATTACTCAGAACAGCATTATTTTTCAGGTAAGCCCCCGCCCCATGATCATTTACATTTGTATTATCACAGATCGTTATACCATCTACCACGTCTCCTTCTGCATTCATAGTGAATATGCGATAGCTGGGATCAGTATCGGTATTTCCCTGGAATTGTGTTTCGTATTCAAACTCCCAAGGCTCTACAATGCCATTTTCATCCTGATCTTTCAATATACGCTGTTCCAATGCGGTTTCATTTCCTTTAAAACCACCATATATCTGTACTCCTGCACGGTCTTCATTCAGATTGATGGAACCTGTCACCTGATAAATACCTTTCGCAACCCACACTCTATCTTTGGCAGCAATATTGCTCAATATACCATTAAACTTTCCATCGGTAATCTCTACAACCACATTGTTTTCATCCTGAGTAATATGACTCCAGGCTTCTGTATCGCTACTTAATTTCACATACACGTTCTTTGCATCTAACTGGTTGGAACAAGCCATTGCAATCATCAAAGATGCTAATAAATGTTTTTTCATAATAACTATTTTTTTAATAATACATTAATAACCTTCATTCTGCCACATGATATTCACATCGTTATAAGCTGCCATTTCGGCGAAAGGAATCGGTAGCAGCAACTGATAATCCTGAACTGTATACTGTCCGGAACCTTCGTCACGATGCTTAAAGTGCTCATTCATTGTAGAAACTGCTATTCCCCAACGAATCAAATCACACCAACGCAGGCCTTCAAAAGCAAACTCAACTCTTCTCTCCTGGATAATTGCATTGCGGAAAGTGTCTTTATCATACAGTTCTACAGGAGTCAATGCATCCAGTCCGGCACGAGCCCGTACGGCATTCAGAATTTTAAAAGGTTCACTGTTAATATCAGCCACATAGCCCAACTCGTTAAGAGCCTCAGCATACATCATCTTCACATCTGTATACCGCAGGATAGGGAGATTGTTTGCCCAGTCATTTTTCTCTTTCGGTGTGTAAGTATCCCACTTGCAATATTTGTATACCAGCTTGGACTGTGTATCATAGGTTCCGTTAATCTTCACATTGGTAACTACGGACAGAGCTTTACGTTTATCCACTTTCGGAGAGGTTTCGTAAGCATCCCATAAATTCTCCGACGCTCTCATATTTCCGCTATATCCGGTGAAAGGAGCCACATAAGCAGTGTTAGGTAATGTCAGTTTTTCAGGAATAAAACCGGTAATAAATGAATTACCTTCACCAATCTGTCCCCCGATAAACTGAACTTCCCAAACACGTTCTTTTCCATTGTCTTTGGAGTCAATGAAGCAGTCCTCATATTTTTTCTCCATTTCATAGCGTACAGATTCCTGATCTACTACCATTTTCAGGTAAGTCCGGGCATCTTCAAAATTATTCTGGAACATGTATAACCGGCCGAGCATTCCGGCAGCAGCATAGCGGGTAGCACGTCCGATATCATTCGTCCCCCATTCTTCGGGAAGCAATCTGATAGCCTCCTTATAATCGGATATAGCCTGTCCGAGAGTTGCCTCCTGAGTAGAACGCGGTATTTTGCGGATCTCCGCCAAAGGAGTTGTCTTTGTGATCAAAGGAACGCCTCCCCACTGCCAACCCAAACTCCAATAAGCATAAGCACGCAGAATATAAGCTTCTCCTTTAATGTAATCACGTCTTTCCTCATTTGTGAATTCTGCATTATCAATCTTATCCAGAATCAGATTACAGCGGTCAATTATAGACCAGTAAGTTTTCCAGGAAGTAGTCCAGATACTCTCGTTAGGTGAATCAACAAACCGGCCCACGTTATTTGCATTTCGCGAATCATCACTACGGTGGTTGATATACATAAACCAACAGGAGTTCGTATCATACAGAAGTTGTTGTTTTCCGTAAACAGCCGAGATAGCCTGCTCAAAATCCGATTCTTTTTTATAGCCTTCTTCCACCGTATAATCGGACTGTGGAGTAATGTCCAGAAAAGCATCACAAGCTCCCAACACAAACGACAACGATAACAATAATATGAATGTTATTTGCTTCATTTTTTCATTGTTTTTATAGAGTTAGAATACAAGATTTACACCAAGGGTATATTTTCGGCTCATAGGATATGTACTATAATCCACCCCGGCTCTTGTTGTAGAATTACCATAACTATTCGTTTCAGGAGATACACCCGGATAATTGTCAAAGGTTGCCACATTATCCAATGAAACATATACTTTAGCTTTCTTCAGGAAAGACTTTTTCAATAAGTCATTGGGTAAGGTATATGACAAGGTGATATTCTTGATTCTCAAGTAAGTAGTATCGTAGATACGTAAGTCTGAATTATTCTCATAAGTAGAATTACGGTTATAGATGTTGGGGGTTGTACCATCCCATGACATATCTACACCTAAATAGTAAGGAGTAGGATCTCCGCGATCTCCGTAAACAGCCTGATAATCGGGTTTCCAGCAACGTACCCAATGCGAGAACTGGTTAACTCCCGGAGAACCATAGTCCAAAGAACGTTGTCCAAGGAACATAACATCACCACCAATCTGTCCCTGAATCAAGACACTCAACTCAAAGTTCTTATAAGAGAAACGGTTTGTTATACCATAAATGACATCAGGGATATTATTTCCGTAAGGCACCAGATCGTCTTCTGTGATTACTCCGTCACCTACCAGTTTTCCGTCAACCATTTTAGTAGGTTGGTCCACCATCTTCACATTACCAATACGCTGACCTTTGTACACAGGTACCAGAGGTTTGTTTTCATCCGGAGTGCCATCAGCTTTTTTTTCAAAATCATCTGCAGTCAAGATACCATTCGTGCGGTAACAGTAGAACTGTGATACCGGTCCGCCTACGCGGGTTATGAACTTGCCATCCCACATTGAATCGGTGAAACTATCGATACCTCCCATATCCAGCACTTTATTCTGGTTGCCGGAAAGGTTCAGAGAAGTAGACCATTTGAATGTTCCTGTCAGATTGTGACTTGTTATGTCCAACTCCCATCCTTTATTCTGAATGGATCCCAGGTTGGTACGGATTCTGTCATAACCGCTTGTCATTACAATAGGCAGATTAAACAACAGGTTATCGGTCTTGTTAATATAATAGTCAAAATTGAACTGCAAACGGTTATTGAAAGCTGAGAAATCCAATCCGAAATCAAGGCTGGCTGTACTCTCCCATTTCAAATCTTCATTCTTCAGATTTTTAGGAGCCATACCAGCCTGAAGTGTATTGCCATAAGCCGAGTTATCAGTAGTCAGCACTGACAGATAATCGTAATATCCAATGCGGTCGTTACCCGATTTTCCCCAGGATGCTCTAAGTTTTAATAAAGAGATCCATTTTACAGAACTCAAGAATGACTCTTCATTGAGTTTCCATCCTGCCGAGAATGACGGGAACCATCCCCAACGATTGTTTGCACCGAAACGTGAAGAACCGTCATTACGTACGGTTGCATTAAGCAAATACTTTTCTTTATAATTATAACTTACACGACCAAAGAAAGAAGCCGTACGCACCTGGTATTTTTCCGTAGAAGCCCTTTTTGCCAAAGTAGCCACATTCAATGTCGGAATGTTCTCCAACGGCCATCCGGTTGCTTCACCATCAATACGATACTTATCAGTTGCATCGGCACTCTGTCCCAACATAACATTCAGGGCATGTTTGTTACCATACAAAGCATCATAAGTCAGGGTGTTCTGAATAGACCAGCTATTATTGCTTTGAGAATTACTTTTTCCCAAAGTTACATTATTGTTATTGTAGGTAACATTGCCCGGAACATAGTACTCATATACCCTACCGTCATAACTATAATTATACTGTGACTTGAACACAAGGCCTTTCATAAAAGTAATCTCAGCCCAGGCGGATGCTGCTGCCTTATTCTGCACTGTTTGATCCAGTGTTTCTTTCAAACGCTCCAAAGGGTTAGGATATACGGTAATACCCAGATTCGGATATCCCCAGTCACGGGTAGCTTCATCCAGTTTTACAATCGGTGCCTGCATCAAAGCGTGCTGAATAACAGTCTCTTTGCCCTGTGCCTCTTTATTATCCTGCTTACTACGTGAAGCGGAAATATTAGCGCCTACTTTTAAATAATCCGAGAGATTCAATGTTCCGTTCAGGCGGAAGTTAATACGGTTATAGTAGGTCTCTTTAATGATACCCTTCTGATCATAATAACCTCCTGAAAAATAGATCGTTCCCATCTTATGTTTACCCGATGCAGACAACTGATAGCTCTGTACAGGCGCAACCTGAGTAATTGCTTTTTGCCAATCTGTAGTCACCAAGTCCGGGTCTAACCAGGAATCCGGAATCTTATTTGCATCGGCACGTGCGCTCATAGGGTCACTCATTGAACCTCCACTACGCAAATGGTCGTTGTTTCTCTTCCAGATATTGAAAGCCAGCCATTCTTTGGCATCCATCATACTTACATATTTCTCCGGATCTTGCAGACCATAGAAACCGTCAAACGTAACAGCCGGTTTGTCACTGCCTTGCTTCGTTTCGATCAGGATAACCCCGTTTGCACCGCGGGCACCATAAATAGAAGTAGCCGAAGCATCTTTTAAAACCTGTATGGATGCCACATCAGCAGGATTGATATCACTCATGCTTTCATAGGGTACACCATCAATAACATACAGCGGATCACTGCTACCATTGATCGTATTCACACCACGAATACGTATTTGCAGTTCTTCGCCGGGAACACCGCTTGTGCTTTGGGCACGAACACCTGCCAGATTACCAGCCAATGCTTCTCCCAGTGTAGCTACAGGACGCTCCTTGACAGCTTCGTCTGTCATTTTAGACACCGATGAAGTAAGATTCTGCTTTTTTACACTACCGTAACCAATAACGATTACTTCGTCCAACGCTTTACTATCTTCACTCAAAACCACTTTGATATTGTTCTTACCGGAAATCTTAATGGTTTTAGTTAAATAGCCGATGTAAGAAACAACCAGAGAACCGTTTTCCGGGGCATTTACCGTGAAATGTCCGTCTAAATCCGTAATGGCTCCCATGGATGTTTCTTTCACCAAAACATTTGCACCTATAACAGGCTCACCAGATGGGTCAGTTACTATTCCGGTAACCTTCATTTGTGCAAAAGCTACATTACAGATTAATAACAGTGCAGTTACCCAAATGAATCTGGAATTTGTTAGCAAAATGTGTTTTTGCATACTTAAGTTTGATTTTTGTTTTGATTAAACTTATTCTTGTTTTAATAATATAATAGATGCTATAATACATCTGATAGATAGAAGATATCTTTGAAGATATTCTGAAAGGTGGTCAGGTTAACTCGTTACTTTTTCCATACGCATTATATTTTAAGATTTCTATTAATTTCTGTTGCAAATGTATCCGCACGGCACCAATAACAGTAGGAGAATCGTATCAATCCTCTGTAGAATTGTGTCATACCTGAAAATATTTTGTAATCTGGTAAATTAGTATCACCACTGGTAGTTTTGTATAAAGGAGGTAGCAAGCCGCTTTATACAAAAAAGGAAACCGATCGTTCCATTTCGTTTCATATTCATGAGAGTTTTGTTTCATCAGGATGAAACACTTTGTTTCAACCTATTGAGAATTTTGTTTCAATGCTTTGAGAAAAGTTTCTCAATACGTTGAGAATTCTTTCTCAAAGCATTGAGAGTTTCTTCTCAAAGCATTGAAACACCCCTCCGCCCCAAGGCAGGAACAGCAAAAGTTATGCTATTTCATATTCTTCTGATATTCCTTAGGAGTGATCTGGAATACAGACTTAAATACTCTGGAAAAATAAGACGGATCAGAAAATCCGGTCTGGTAAGCAATCTCTGATATAGTATATTGATTCTCACGAAGCATATCAGCAGCCATTTTCATTCGTATATTCACGATCAATTTATTAGGTGAAATCCCGGAAACAGCTTTTATCTTTCTGAAAAATTGTATTCGCCCATATCCCATTGCTTCATACAAATCGCTTACTTGCAATTCAGAATCAGAAGCTTTTTCTTTTATCAGTTCTATCAGCTTATCCATAAAAGGATCCACTGCAGCAATCTCCGGCATCGGAACTTCAATAGCCGACATTTTTTCGCCAAAGAGCCGGCGGAGTTGTTCCCTGTTCTTAATAATACTTTCTACTTTAGCTTTCAAAACAGTTATATTGAATGGCTTCAATATATAGTCATCGGCCAGCACGCTATATCCCTCCTTTATATGTTCATCCAACACCTTTGCCGTGAGCATGACAAAAGGAATATAAGCAAGCTTAGGATTCGACTTTACTTGTTCACAAAATTCCAGTCCATTCATTTCCGGCATCATCACATCACTCAATATGATATCCGGGAACTTTTCGAGTGCCAGTTCTAATGCGACACGCCCATTGGCAGCTTCAATCACTTTATAAGAAGCCGACAATTGTAATACGAGATATTTTCTCAGGTCTTCATCATCCTCTGCCACCAGCACAACAGGCGCTTCGTCCGTTTCATTCGGATTCGTATCCTCCCACAAAGGTTCGCCGATTGGTTTCAGACTCTCTTTCTCTAATGCAAATGTCTTATCCACCGAATCTCCTTCGACATAAACCACGTCATCTTTTGTATACTGCTCTTTCCCCAATTGAAGCTCTATGAAAAAAGTGGTTCCCTGCCCGACAACACTTTCTGCCCAAATCTTACCATGATGCAGGCTTACTACATACTTTGCCAGGTTAAGCCCGATGCCACTACCGAACATATTGGACATGCTCCCCTGTTTTACCTGGAAAAATGGATCGAATATCTTATCTATATTCTCCTGTGATATACCTTCACCATAATCCTGAACGGACAGGAGCAGTTTGTCACCTTCTACGGAAGATACCACCTTTATAACACTGTCATCCTTTGAATGCTTTATGGCATTGGACAAAAGATTAAAAATCACTTTCTCCATCAAATCGGCATCAATCCACCAGTTACTTCCGTAGTAATCATTGGTATACCGGATCACAATACCCCGTTTCTGTAATAATTCCGAGAAACTGTCTATTCGCTCTGTCATAAAAGAGACCATATTCACATTAGACAGATTCAGCTGCATGGCTCCATGTTCCATCTTCCTGAAATCCATCAGTTGATTCACCAGCAAAAGCAACCTGTTCGAGTTCTTCAATATTTGTTTCACCGAATAAACAAACTTCCGGGGCAAGGCCTCATCATACAGTATATCTTCCGCAGGCCCTTTTATCAAAGTCAACGGAGTACGCAATTCATGAGAGAAGTTGGTGAACAACTCAATCTTCATCTTATAATCACGCTCAATATTCTCCTTTTTTATCTCTTCGATTTTCAACCGGTATTTAGCCGTCTTTTTCATATAATAATACCGCAAAATGAGATAGATCATGAATAAAACTAAAAGAGAATATAGCATTTTGGCCCATACCGACAACCATACAGGAGGATTAACAATCAAAGGCAGGCTCGTTATAGCGTCTCCCCATACTCCGTCACTACTACAAACTTTAACCTGGAACGTATAGATGCCGGCCGGCAGATTGGAATAGATCGCTTCATTTCTATTGACATAATTCCACTCCTTTTCAACCCCTTTCAAACGGTAGGCGTACTTCACACCATCCGGGAAAAGATAATCCATAGCCGAAAATTTGATCTGCACGGAAGAGTTTCCATAATTAAGTTCAATCTCTTTGAAAGCCTCGGCATTATCAAACAGAAGATGATTGGAGCCCGTAATAGAGTTCAGAGTCTCTACCTGAGAAATACGGGGTTGTAAGGCAATGCCGGAAGTATTGTACAACTCGTTCAGAAGTAATTCTACCACTCCTCCTCTACCACCCACAAAGATGTTTCCATTAGAGGCTTCCAAAAAGGAATGACCGGAAAGTTCATGAATAGGAAATCCGTTCTTATAAGTATAGTTCAAAACTTGTTGATCTCTGGTTATCCGGGAAATCCCCATTAAGGTGGCAACCCAGATCATACCGGTCTGTTTATCCTGAATAATATCATAGATGGTATTGTGTGCAATCTTATCCTGCCCGAAGAAATGAATCACCTCATTACTCTTCGAATCATACATATATAATCCGGAATCATACGTTCCAACCCATATATTCCGCTCACTATCTTCATAAAGCACACTCACATTCTTGTTTTCAAGTTCTTTTCCTCCCCAGGGTTCACCTTTAAAATATTTAAGCTCATCATCCAGGTTACGCTGGAAGCGCCACACACCTCTGGTACGTGTTCCTACCAACATATCTCTTCCAACAGGAAGAATGTCCTGAGTAAACATAAAACGGGTGGTACCATCGTAATTGGTTGATAAATCAACAGAACTTTTTCGCAGAGCAACATCAAATAATGATAATTCATCCTGCGCTATCCACAGCTTCCCATCCACATCTTTGGCAATAGACCGGATCTGGGAAGAAGCGGGTGAACCGATATCATAGCGTGATACCTTCCTGGTATCCAGATTCAGGACAAATGTTCCCTGATTCAGCAAATAGAATAATATTTGATTCTCTGACAGCCGATATACATAATAAATTTCAGAGTTGGTATCTATCTCCAATTGATTATCCAGATTTACACGATGCCACTGTCTGGAGATCAGATCAATCACAAAAATACCGGTATTGCATCCCACCCATATCTGCTGTTTGTATTCAACCAACTTTCCTACTACACGGAGAGGCTCTTTACGAATTTCCGAATGGAACAAATAGGATTTAAATTTCGTATATTTGGAGTTGAAAAGCATGGCTCCTTCATTGAAGGTTCCGATCCATAAAGACTCCTGCCGGTCTTTAAACAAACACATTTGCCGGTTCACTTTAGCCAATTCGGTAGGAAAAATACCAGAGACCGGATGAACTTTCAAAGAATTACTCACGTCCAACGCATACAATCCGTTGTCGGTAGCCAACAGCAAAGTAGAATCATTATACTCTAACAAATCATGTATCTGTGCTTGCTTAAACCCTATTTTCAAATCACTGGTATCTACTCTTTTTAAGGTATAACCGTCAGAATCAGCAATGAAAATATTTCCCAGATCGGCAGCACACCATATCCTTTGCTTTGTATCACGCATTATTTTAGAAGAGACAGGACGCTCTTCTTTATCTTTGAAAGGAGTGATAACGTTGGTTTTTATATTAAACTCCATTAATCCCTGCTGTACAATATCGATCAGCAAAGTATGTTCACCCGAAGCCGCCATCGCATTAATATACTTCCCCCGGAAGGCTTCCACACAGGAACTTGTATTGCTCCTAAGAAAATAAAGCCCCGATTTGGTTGCTACCCAGACAGTTGAATCATTCTCCATCCAGATATTTATAACAACTCCCCGTGGCAGTTCGCCCTGATAAGCCTGTGACAAATCTTTAAATTTACCAGTATACGGATTGAACAGCATTACTCCGTTAAAAGTTCCGATCCACATATTACCGGCCTTATCGGGAGTTATATTGATCACATCATTGGACTGGCCTACAAACTCTTCATTATGATTATAATAAGTTTTGGACTCATATCCGTCAAACCTGTTAAGTCCATTCTTAGTTCCCATCCAGATAAATCCGAGAGAGTCCTGATAAATAGCTTTCACCGAGTTATTGGAAAGCCCATCCATCACAGTCAATGTCCTAAAAGAATAGTCATTACCCAAAGCACTTATCGACAAAAAGCTCCACCACAAGCTAAAGCAAATGAGCCAGAACTTCCTGTTAATGACAATGTTTTTCATATTTCTTTCACACAATTGGTATAAATGTACGCAAATATAGGAATTAAATTAAATATCATGCGCACGCTACAAAGATAAACCTTAATAGATAAGAAACATGTGAAAATTATATCAAGTACTTGTACTTTCGTATAATAAACCTGTTTTTAGAAGCCGATAAAAGCGGAAACAATACAAATTTACCAGAATATGGATCAGATTTCATACCTTTTTAAACAGAATATTACCACTTTTGTAACCAACATTAAATAAGTTCTGAAAACATGAAAACAAGTATGAAATTCTTATTCATTTTGGGAGTAGCTGCTGTGGTCTGCGAAAGCTGTGCGGAAAGAAATGCAGATATAATCACACTAACCAATCCAACAGATACTTCCCGGCAAGACGAAGCCTGTGTAATCAAGCGCAAAGACCTGTGTGCGGAAAATCAGAAATTGGTTCCCGTACTAAAGGATAAAGGAGGACAGTATATTCCTTCTCAGTTAGACGACCTGGACGGAGACGGACTATGGGATGAACTGGCATTCGTATACAACATAAACGAAAAAGAGAAACTGACTTTACAATTAGAATGGATAGATGAAGCGAACTACCCGGCTTTCTCTGTGCGAACCAATGTACATTATGGCAAAATGAAGCTCCCGGGAGTGATAGAAGAGCTGACAATCGATATGCATGGAAAAGAAAACCTGGCACGAGGTGGAGACGATAACAATCCTTATCCCTACCAGACAGACGGCCCATCATGGGAAAATGACAAAATGGGATTCCGCCATTACTTTGACGGGCGAAACTGTAGAGATGTGTTTGGAAAAAGAATACCCGATCTTGTGCTCGATACAGTAGGTATCCGTCCCGACGGAACTCCGGGTGATACCTATCACGTTCTCCGCCCCTGGGGAAGAGACATTATGAGTGCTGCCAACTCTTTCGGACTGGGAGGTATAGCTGTTCAATTGCCCGATACCCTTTTACGTATGGGAGTTACTATAGAAGAAACTGTAGATAATGTGGACTCAACACGTTACACACTTGTTTGTAAAGGCCCTGTGCGCTCTATCTTTAAATTAGACTTTTATGGATGGCAAGTGGGGAATACCAAAGTCGATGTACATGAAACAATGACTATTTGGGCAGGAAAGTATGGATATGAAAATGAGATAACAACTTCTCCTCTACCCGATAACGCAGTATTGGTAACAGGAATTGTAGGAAACTTCAACGATATGCCTCAAAGACTGGAGACTTATGATCGGAAAGTTGTTTCTATGAGTACGCATGACCGGCAAACTTACAATAAGGAGTGGTATATGGGGATGAGTCTCATTATGCCGGTGAGCAACTATTCCGATGTCTTTAATGCGCCCGACAAGGGTTCGGATATCCTGAAAACGTGGTGTGTAAAAATGAAACCCAATGAAGAAGGAAAATACCTGTTCAATGCCTATGCTGCCTGGGAACTGGCAGACGAACAATTTACGAACAGGGATTATTATATGAATATGATTGATAGCTATGCCCGGAATATGGTAAATCCGGTTGTAGTAGAAATATCCAAATAAGTTTTTTGTAATCAGATTGTTTCAGGGATGTATTAGTGAGAGGTGACAAAAGTAAAACTCGCTATCATTAAAACGCAGATGATCGCTAATTGACGCAAAGAATAAATGAATATTTGCGATAAGTTACGTGAATCTGCGTTTATGATATTGTACATGGAAGCTTTCTCCGACTTTTGGGCACACCCTCCTGTTTATAAAATACCAACTTGAAACAGCCCTGTCTCTTCTGTACCGAATAAAAAAACAGGAGCAGTGCCAATTGGCTCCTACCCCTGTTCTTATTTCTTAAAAGCCTTATTGGCTTATTCTTCGTCCAGCAAAATCTCCAGTATCTGGCAAGCCGCTTTCGCTACCGGTGAACCCGGACCGAAAATAGCAGCCACACCTGCTTTATACAAGAAATCATAGTCCTGAGCAGGAATTACACCACCGGCAATCACGATGATATCTTCGCGCCCTAACTTCTTCAATTCGTCAATGATCTGCGGAATCAGTGTCTTGTGTCCGGCAGCCAATGAAGAAACGCCCACTACGTGAACATCGTTTTCAACAGCTTCGCGGGCAGCTTCAGCCGGAGTCTGGAACAACGGTCCCATATCCACATCGAAACCACAGTCGGCATAGCCGGTTGCTACTACTTTGGCACCACGGTCGTGACCGTCCTGTCCCATTTTTGCAATCATGATACGAGGTTGACGTCCCTCTTTCTTCGCAAACTTCTCGGCCAGTTCACAAGCACGCTTGAAGTCGCTGTCGTTTTTACTTTCTGATGAATACACGCCTGATATAGTTCTGATTACTGCTTTATACCGTCCTACAATCTTCTCGCATGCGTAAGAGATTTCACCCAGTGTAGCACGAACCCGGGCAGCTTCTACAGCCAGCTCCAGTAAGTTACCTTCTTTGGTTTCCACGCACTTGGTAATAGCTTCGAGGGCTTTCTGCACTTCAGCTTCGTTACGTCCTTCTTTCAAACGTTTCAGGTTCTCAATCTGCTCCAGACGAACAGCCGTATTGTCAATTTCAAGAATATCAATCGGAGCTTCTTTCTCCAAACGATACTTGTTCACACCTACGATAGTCTGTGAACCGGAGTCGATACGAGCCTGTGTACGGGCAGCAGCCTCTTCAATACGCATCTTAGGGATACCGGTTTCGATTGCTTTCGCCATACCACCCAACTTCTCTACCTCTTCAATCAGTTCCCATGCCTTATGGGCAAGATCATTGGTCAAAGATTCTACATAATAAGAACCACCCCATGGGTCAACGTTCTTACAGATATATGTTTCTTCCTGAATATAAATCTGAGTATTACGGGCAATACGTGCGGAGAAGTCTGTTGGCAAAGCAATAGCCTCATCCAGTGCATTGGTATGTAATGACTGAGTATGTCCCAGCGCAGCAGCCATTGCCTCGATACAGGTACGTCCTACGTTGTTGAACGGGTCCTGCTCGGTCAGTGACCAACCGGAAGTCTGCGAGTGAGTACGCAATGCCAATGATTTGGGGTTCTTGGGATTGAACTGTTTTACAATCTTGGCCCACAACATACGGGCGGCACGCATCTTGGCTATTTCCATGAAGTGATTGGTTCCGATAGCCCAGAAGAAAGACAAACGAGGAGCAAATGCATCGATATCAATACCCGCAGCCGTACCAGCACGAAGGTATTCCAGACCATCGGCCAGTGTATAAGCCAACTCAATATCGGCTGTTGCACCTGCTTCCTGCATGTGATAACCGGAAATAGAGATAGAGTTGAACTTCGGCATCTTCTGCGAAGTATATTCAAAGATATCAGAGATAATCTTCATAGAGAATGCAGGCGGATAAATATAGGTATTACGCACCATGAATTCCTTCAGAATATCATTCTGAATGGTTCCCGCCATCTCTTCCAACTGTGCACCTTGTTCAAGACCGGCATTGATATAGAAAGCCAGAATCGGAAGAACCGCACCATTCATTGTCATAGATACAGACATCTTGTTCAAAGGAATACCATCAAACAGGACTTTCATATTCTCAAGCGAGCAAATAGATACACCGGCTTTACCGACGTCACCTACTACACGTTCGTGATCGGGGTCGTAGCCGCGGTGCGTAGCAAGGTCGAATGCTACCGACAAACCTTTCTGGCCGGAAGCCAGGTTACGACGGTAGAAAGCATTGGATTCTTCGGCAGTAGAGAATCCGGCATACTGACGGATTGTCCAGGGACGAAGGGTGTACATCACTGAATACGGGCCACGCAGATAAGGAGGGAGTCCGGCTGCATATTCCAGATGCTCCATACCTTCAAGGTCTTCTTTTGTATAAACAGGCTTCACACTGATGTGCTCCGGAGTCTTCCAGTTACTTTCGATTCCGTTAGCCTTTTGCCACTCTGCACCGTTAGCGGGCTGAAATGCAGCATATATATCTAAGTTCTTAAAATCTTTTCGCATGTTCTTATTTACAATTTACGATTGACAATTTACGATTGAATTTACTTCAAAAGCTGGGCGTTAAACTCTTTAAGTGTATCGAGTACGTTGACACGCACATGAATGAAGTTTTCAATACCTGCGGCTTTCAACTCGTCCATGCAAGCAGGAGCACCGGCAACAATGAACATCGCACGGCCATTCACTGCTTTGAAGGCAGGAATAGCATATTCTGCATATTCATCGTCACTGGAACAAAGTACTACAATATCAGCCTTAGCAGCCATTGCAGCCTCCACACCAGCTTCAACCGATTCAAATCCTAAGTTATCAATTACCTCATATCCGGCACAAGCCAGGAAGTTACATGAATATTGTGCACGTGCCTGACGCATAGCCAAGTTACCAATGGTCAACATGAATGCTTTAGGACGTTTTCCGGAAGTCTCCGTTTCAAGACGCAATGCCTCAAACTCACTGGCAGCACGGTCAAAGTTCAGTGTAGCCACCTCTTTTTCGCAGGTATCGTGTCCGCCACAGCAGCATTTTGCTTCTACCGGCTTCTTTTCACCTGCTTTTTCGTTGAAGTTCGGGAACTGATTGGTACCCAACAGGATCTCACGACGCTGTGCTACAGCTTTGTGACGGGCTTTATTACTTTCATTCACAGCAGCCTGTACCGTACCGGCCTTGAGAGCAGCATAGAATCCACCTTCTTCTTCTACAGCCAGGAAAAGTTCCCATGCTTGTCTGGCAATGGATACTGTCAGATTTTCGATATAATAAGAACCTGCAGCCGGGTCAACCACTTTATCAAAGTGAGACTCTTCTTTCAGCAACAATTGCTGATTACGGGCCATACGCTCAGAGAATTCATCCGGAGTTTCATAAGTTTTGTCAAACGGAACAACCGTCATTGAATCTACACCTGCCAAAGCAGCACTCATCGCCTCTGTCTGTGTACGCAGCAAGTTCACATGAGCATCAAACAAAGTGAGGTTGAAAGTAGAAGTTTCGGCATGTACTCGCATCTTAGCAGCGCAACGACATTCGCCGTTTGCCCCTTTATTATCGCAATCGCGCAGACATTCGGGATTATAGAAAGCTACAATATTGGCCCATAGCATACGGGCAGCGCGGAATTTAGCTATTTCAAGAAAGTAATTAGAGCTAATGCCGAAGTTAAATTTGATCTTCTTAGCTACTATGGCAGCAGGTACTCCGGCCTCAGTGAGCTGATTCATATATTCATTACCCCATGCGAGTGCGTAACCCAGCTCCTGAGAGATATAAGCACCTGCATTATTCAGCGAAAGCGCATTTACATTGAGTACGCGATAGAAGGGTAACGGCTGAATAGCTTCAATCAAGGCTTTCGCCGTCTGAACCATATCCCCTTTCTCCTTCCCCCTAGAGAGCATTTTGTTGAAATAGTCAAAGTTGATAGATCCCTGCAACTTCTTCACATCATAATCTTTCTTTTGGAAATAAGCAACCAGAAGATTAGCCAGTTCTACTACATGTCCCTGACAGGTAGAGAAGTTGAGTTCAACACATTCTGCGCAAATATCGTTCAGCAAAGTCTCAATATAAGCTGCATTAAGTTCTTTTGCTTTTACATGGAAAGAGAGAGAGTCGATACCCTTATTCAATATATCAAGTGCCTTGGTATTTGCTTCTTGGGGGGATTCTACTTTAATTTCCTGACGAACCAGCCATTCGTTACTGTCTTTTTTCGTTCCTCTCAGATAAGGAAATTCTCCGGGAAGTGCATCGGTTGTTTTCAATCCTTCAAGGTCTTCCATACGATAGAAAGGTTTTACCTTGAATCCTTCGTTTGTTTTCCAAACGAGTTTCTTCTCAAAATCAGCGCCTTTAAGGTCTGCTGTGACTTTCTCCATCCACTTCTCGGTGGAAACAGGAGAAAAGTCTGAGAAGAGCTTTTCTTTACTGTCTGCCATAGTTTATTGTAAGTTTAAAACAAGATTAATATTATCTTTATCTTAATGAATCTTTCTAAGTGCTGCCAATAGCCTTACAAAGATAGACAAATACTTCTAATGCAATACTTTTTTTAGGGAAAATTCGCACTGCCGGATAGCAAGGTGTCACCAATAAATAAAAGAGAGAATTTGTTTGATTACCTGCTTTGTTATGACTAATTTTGCGGCAATTTTAATAAAAAACTACTATGGATTGGATACAAAGTTTATTATGGGATCCCAGCTCCGTAGCACACATCGTCTTTCTTTATGCCTTTGTGATAGCTGCCGGAGTACTCTTAGGGAAGATTAAAATCTTCGGAGTTTCATTGGGAGTTACCTTTGTTTTGTTCACCGGTATCCTGATGGGACACTTCGGATTTACCGGCGACATACACATTCTGCATTTCATCCGCGAGTTCGGATTGATATTGTTCGTGTTCTGTATCGGCTTACAGGTGGGGCCCAGTTTCTTCTCTTCATTCAAAAAAGGAGGAATGACACTCAATCTGCTTGCTGTAGGTATTGTGGTATTGAATATTGCCGTGGCGTTGACTATCTATTTCATTGCTAACGGCCGTATTGAATTGCCAATGATGGTGGGTATCTTATATGGTGCCGTAACGAATACACCGGGACTTGGTGCTGCACAGGAAGCATTGACACAACTCAACTACAACGGGCCTCAGATAGCCCTGGGATATGCATGTGCTTATCCGTTGGGTGTAGTTGGTATCATTGGTTCCATCATTGCCATTCGTTACCTTTTCCGTATCAACCTTGCGAAAGAGGAAGAAGAACTCAAAAATCAGGATGCTGAACATATGAAACACAAGCCTCATCTGATGAGCCTTGAGGTACGTAATGAATCGATAGACGGCAAAAGACTGATTCAGGTTAAAGATTTCCTTGGACGTCCTTTTGTCTGTTCACGCATCCGGCACGAAGGGCATGTCAGTATTCCCAATCATGAAACCGAATTTCATATGGGTGACCAGGTCTTTATTGTTTGTTCAGAAGAAGATGCAGAGGCTATCATTGCTTTCATTGGAAAAGAGATACAGGTAGACTGGGAAAAACAAGACATGCCGATGGTATCACGCCGTATCCTGATTACCAAATCCGATATAAACGGTAAAGAGTTAGGGGATATGCATTTCCGGAGTATGTTCGGAGTGAACATTACCCGCGTCAACCGTTCGGGTATGGACTTGTTTGCCGACCCGCATCTTACTTTACAGGTAGGTGACCGCGTCATGGTAGTAGGCCAGCAGGATGCTGTAGATCGCGTGGCAAGTGTACTTGGTAACTCTCTGAAGCGTCTGGATCATCCGAATATCGTGACTATCTTCGTAGGTATTTTCCTGGGTATCTTCCTGGGTAGTCTGCCGATTGCTTTCCCGGGTATGCCAACGCCGGTAAAACTTGGTTTGGCAGGTGGTCCGCTGGTGGTAGCCATTCTGATCGGCCGTTTTGGATACAAACTTCATCTGGTTACTTATACAACGATGAGTGCCAACCTGATGCTGCGTGAGATAGGTATTGTATTATTCCTGGCCAGTGTAGGTATCGAAGCGGGAGCAAACTTCGTACATACGGTGGTAGAAGGAGACGGTTTATTGTATGTGGGCTATGGCTTCCTCATTACCGTTATTCCATTGCTGATTATCGGTGCAATTGCACGTCTATATTATAAGGTGAATTATTTCACACTAATGGGGCTTATTGCCGGTAGTAACACCGACCCTCCCGCATTGGCTTATTCCAATCAGGCTTCAAATAATGATGCACCTGCCGTGGGATACTCTACTGTCTATCCGCTAACTATGTTCCTGCGTATTCTGGCGGGGCAAATGATATTACTGCTGATGATGTGATTATTTAATTGACAGTGGACAGTTGACAATTGACAGTTACTATGCAGCATGATAACGCAGCTAACTGTCAACTGTCAACTGTCAACTGTCAATTCGACTATAGTTTCAGTTTCCTGGCAACGAACTCTTCTATAAACCTTACCGTTTCTTCAACGCCTAACACAGAAGAATCAATGCAAAGATGATAGGTTGCTGCTGCTCCCCAGGTTTTATAGCTATAATAGTTATAATATTCCGAACGCTTCTTATCCGCCTTCTCCATCATTCCTTCAGCATCTTCTTCACTGATGCCATGTATGCTTCGAAGCCGCGCGATACGGTCTTCTTTCGATGCAGATATAAAGATGTTGACACAACGAGGATGTTCACGCAGAATATAATCGGCACAGCGTCCGACGAATAGGCAGGATTTGGTTGCCGCCAGATTACGGATAACATCACTCTGAATTTTAAAGAGAGCATCATTGCTCAGACAATTGGTACAGGGCATAGCCCCGTCACTGATAAAAGGAAAGCGCATCCCAAACAATCCGCCTATAATGCCTTGCGAAGCCTTCTCATCGGCTTTCTCGAAAAACTCCCGACAAAGTCCACTCTCTTCCGAAGCGAGATTAATCAACTCTTTATCATAAAAGTCGATTCCTAACCGGGCTGCCAGCCTCTCGCCTATATCTTTTCCGCCACTACCTAACTGACGACCGATATTAATAACATAATTACCACTCATAGTATATTTGTATATTGGTTCTGAAGCAAACATACGGAATATTTCTGAAAAGAAGAAAAATAATGTGCTAATTATTCAATGTGCCAATATGCCAATTGGCTGCGCTGTGGCGGAGCATTGCTTAGTGCATAAGTGATCCGAAATGAATCAGTTCACCACAGAGGACACGGAGGGCACAGAGATATTATTTTCTCTGATAAAACGCGGATAATCACAGAATTCTAAGACCTGCGCAAATATTTGTGCAGGTCTTAGAATTCTGTGTTTCAATAAAGATTTAAACTCTGTGCCCTCTGCGACCTCTGTGGTGAAATACCATACAGAAATGAACTATAATTTACCACATCTTGTTTTTCACTATCGATTCGGATTATTTATTACCAAATGGTAACTTTTCTCTCCATTTCTTGCCATACCTTTGCAGCATGAAAAAGAAAGAGAATATAGAAATGAAGGACAGTATCGACTTTGGGAGCATGGATATCTCCAGGTTGTTCCGTAAGTTATTAATACCAACAGTATTAGGGATGGTTTTCTCCGCTGTATTTGTAATAACAGATGGGATCTTTGTAGGCAAAGGTATAGGAAGCGACGCACTGGCAGCTGTAAATATTACTGCCCCTCTGTTTATGATTACTACCGGAGTAGGGTTAATGTTTGGGGTGGGAGCTTCTGTAGTTGCATCCATCCACTTATCGCACGGTAAACGTAAAGTAGCAGGTATTAATATCACACAGGCACTTGTGTTTTCATCTTTGCTGATACTTATCTTATCGGCACTTTGTTACTATTTCGTAGAACCGGTAGGCAGATTATTAGGAAGCTCGGAACGACTGTTGCCGCTGGTAGTAGAATACATGAACTGGTATGTCCCGTTCCTCACCTTCTATCTGTTGCTCAATGCAGGTATGTTCTTTGTGCGCCTGGATGGAGCGCCCAACTATGCCATGTGGTGTAATGCCATTGCGGCAGTTAGCAATATCGTACTCGATTACGTCTTTATTTTCATCTTCGGATGGGGATTGATGGGAGCGGCATTTGCCACAAGTTTGGGAACAATGATAGGAGGATTGATGATACTTATTTATCTGCTACGTTTCTCGCGAACCTTCAAGCTTCATCCCGTCAAATTGAGCCGGAAAAGCAGGCAGTTGACTTTCCGCAACATCGGTTATATGGTAAAACTGGGTTCTTCGGCATTCGTCAGTGAGGCTTCGATAGCCTGCATGATGTTTCTGGGCAATTATGTATTCATCCGTCATCTGGGCGAAGACGGAGTAGCAGCCTTCAGTATCGTTTGCTATTTCTTCCCCATTATATTTATGGTGTACAATGCCATTGCACAATCAGCGCAACCCATTATAAGTTACAACTTCGGAGCAGGCAGCAGCAAGCGGGTACAACAGACCTTCCGCCTCTCTATAAAGACCGCTCTTTTCTGTGACGTCTGCTTCTTTATAGTAACCGTTTTGTGCAACCACAACATCGTGTCGCTATTTATCGACCGCAGTTATGGTGCTTATGACATCGCCGTAGCGGGAATACCATACTTCGCTATCGGATACCTCTTTTTTGCCTTCAACATTGTAGGCATTGGTTATTATCAAAGTATCGAACGGGCACACCGGGCTACGATTATCACCCTGTTGCGTGGTGTGGTATTTATGCTCATCGGCTTCTTAGCATTGCCTCATTTCTTTGGGGTACCGGGCATTTGGCTGGCCGTTCCGTTGGCCGAGCTATTGACTTTTCTCTATATTGTAGCAATTTATCTGAAAGATCGTTTCTTGTCCCACCGGGGAAATGTATCTTTGCAGCATGGAAACGTTTGAAGAGAAATTCCGGAACAGATATCAACTGTCTGAAGCAGATATATCAGCATTGCTGAGCCACATGGAAGAGGTACGGTTTAAAAAGAAAGAGGTAATTGTTCAGGAAGGAACAAAGAATACAAATCTCTATCTTATAAAAGAAGGTATCTGGCGGGGGCATTATCTAAAGGATGGCGTAGATACCAGTATATGGTTTGCCTCGAAGGGAGAAGCAGCTTTCTCTGTATGGGGATACGCAGATAACTCTTATTCACAAATAAGCATAGAGACGATGTCTGACAGCATCGCCTATTGCATTTCAAAAACTGCATTAAATGAGTTGTATTCTACTTCTATCGGTCTGGCCAACCTGGGCAGACGGCTCATGGAACACCAGTTGCTGACTACGGAAAACTGGCTGATCAGCGCCGGCAGCCCAAGAGCCAAAGAACGGTACCTGACACTCATAAAAGAAACGCCGGAATTGTTGCTGCATGTACCGTTGAAGTACATTGCATCGTATCTATGGATCACACCACAATCATTAAGCCGAATAAGGGCGGGGATAGGAAAGGGGAAATAAGAACCTCTTTATTAAAGCTGTTCTATCTCTTCTCTTGTTAAGCCGGATATTTGGGTAATGGTTTCGACGGGTAAATTGAGCGCTTTCATATTACGCGCAATAGCTCTTTTCTCTTCCTGCCGTCCTTCCAACCGTCCTTCCAACCGTCCTTCCTGCAAGCCTTTCTCTCTTCCTTCCTGTAAGCCTTCTTCTCTTCCTTCCTGCAAACCCTCAAGTTTAGCGGTTCCCAACACATCATTTTGTATCATGATTGCGTCGATATGCCTGTCATAGGCTTGTCTGTCGGCTGGCTCCATATTATAATAGATCAGTTTCTTTCGTGCCTCTTCCAATCCCGGTGCTTTGGTGTCGGGACGGATATTGCCCGTTTTGAGATACTCTATCCACTCTTCCAGCGGAGTGACAGCTACTTTATTGAACTCATTGACACGGATAAGGAAATACTCCGGGAATATTTCGGCCGGTAGTTTACGCACAATGGCCCCTTTCTCTTTAGTGGTCACTTGCAGAAAGTCTCCGGTATGTACACCTACAAAAGCGTTCTGACCATGATAGAGGTAGTCATTACCCTGTCCTATGTCAAAATAGAGAATACTGATAGAGTATACTTTTTTGACGTCGGAGTAGATACTGCCCAGCTCAATGTGTTCGGTTATGGCTTTCGCCACTCCATATAGAATGCGTTCCAAGTAGTAGAGTTCACGAGTGTTTTGTATCTCAACAATGATAATCTCATCCTTACTGTTGCGGGCTTTGATGTCTACCCGGTTGAATTTATCTTCTTCACTTTGCTGGTTGCTTTCGCTTTCAAGTATCTCCAGAATATGAATATCCTCGCCCAATAGTACGGTAAGAAACCCTTCGAGCACGCCAAAATTGGCTTTGTTCCTGAGTAAGCGCTTCGCTGCCCAGTCAAATCGGATGTATCTGTCTTTCTGTCCCATAATGATCCTTCTTTTCACTTTCTACAAAGATACGCATTAATCGGAAAGAATGCAGAAGAAGAGAAGAAAAAAGAGACGAACGGAGTTTTTCAACGTTTCTATCCAAGGCTCATCTTTCTGAATTGACGGAACTGCCACCAAAGCATAATCCCCGAAACAAGGCTCGCTGCCAGATCGGATACCGGCATGCTTACCCATACGCCTGTCTGCCCATAGTATTGCGGGAGAATAAGCAAACAGGGAATGAGGAATAACATCTGCCGGGTGAGCGACAAGAAAATAGCTTTGCCTGCCATACCGATACTCTGAAAGAAATTGGATGCAACCATCTGGAACCCCACAATAGGGAAGAACATCACGACAATACGGTATCCTTCTGCCGCAAGCTGTATAAGCTCGGCGTCGGAAGTAAAGATGGAGGCAAGCAGATCGGGGATAAACATGCCAAGCAGAAAACCGGTAGTGGTAACAATAGTCGCTCCTATAATAGTCAGTTTCAGTACGCGGGTGACACGCGGATATTGCCGGGCACCAAAGTTATAACCGGCAATGGGCTGCATCCCCTGGTTCAATCCTAACACAATCATTACAAAGACAAAAACCAGCCGGTTGACTATACCAAAGGCTCCGATAGCAAGGTCGCCTCCATGACGTTTCAGCCCCTGATTGATAAGAATCACAATAAAGCAGGAAGCGAGATTCATCAGGAAGGGAGACATGCCGATGGCAAGAGAATCGAATACGATCTTACGCTTCAGACGGAAAATGCCCCGGTGGAAATGTAGCAATTCGTTCTTATTACTAAATAACCTGAACTGCCACAACAACGAAATAACTTGTGCTACAATCGTAGCAATGGCAGCTCCGCGAATCCCCCAATCAAAGACAAAGATAAATACCGGATCGAGTATGGTATTAATGACTACTGTAGCAATAGTGGCATACATCGCTTTCTGAGGATGCCCCGCAGAACGAAGCACCGCGTTCAAACCCAGATAAAGATGGGTAATGACGTTGCCCAGCAGAATCACCTCCATATAATCACGGGCATACCCGATAGTAGCCTCACTCCCTCCGAAGAAGTAAAGGATGGGATCGAGAAACAGTAACGTGAGAACGGTAAATGCCAGACCGATTATGATATTCAGCACCAGCACATTGCCAAGAACCCGTTGGGCTGTGTCATAATCTTTCTGCCCGAGTTTCACAGAAACCAGCGTGGCAGCCCCTACCCCTACCAACGAACCGAAAGCGGCCGCAAGATTCATCAACGGGAAAGTCAGCGCAAGGCCGGAAATAGCCATACGTCCCACTCCATGCCCGATGAAGATACTGTCTACCATGTTATAAAGAGAAGATGCAGTCATTGCGATAATAGCCGGAATGGCATACTGCATCAAAAGTTTTCCAATCTTTTCAGTACCCAACGCTGTGGGTGCCTTTTGTCCTGTTGTCATACCTGTTTCTTATATTCAGGGTGCAAAAGTAGTGTTTTTCAAAGAGGTGTACAAACGGAAGTTCACTTTTTGAAACTACGTAAAAGAGGTTATGTCTGTTTCAGTCTCACCCCGGACAATTCGCCCATTTAACACTTGTCACAAGAAAGCACAAAACACTATCTTTATAACACAAATATCCCTTATTTACTAACAACACCCGAATACAAAATAGTATAACCAGAGAATCCGCATGAATAATACGCGCAAGAATATGCAAATTATCGCACAATAAAAGAATATACATGCAACATTCCTGCATATAAAGCCTCCTTTTGCTACCGGCAAAACTTCTGTTCCCCACCGGGGAAGGCTCCGCTCCTCACCGAGGAACACCTCGTTCCTCACCGGGGAACAACTTCTTCCTCACCGAGGAGCAATCGAAAGAGCAAAAAAAGAACTTTCTGACGCCTTTTTCGCCTATCTGACACAACAAAAAGGTACACTCACCTCTGTCATAATGAAAGAAATAGCGGAGAAATACCGCACAATAGCCCTACTTTTTCATTCATAAAGAGACAAACACACCATTATGCATCAGATAACAAGCAAAACAAATACTCCTAATCACCCTACAATCGAAAAAATAGCACCCACCCTCCGGCACACCACAACCAGCGTCTTCCTACCCCTACTTATATACATTTTGTCAATTTGACAATCTGTAATCACCGGTTTTCCCCCCTTTCATTCCCCCCTCCTACCCCCCTTCGGGCAAATTAGCAGCCGGTTCATGCCGTAATATTAAAAATGTTTCGTATTTTTGCCACCAAATATTGAGTTAATACGTAACGAAATGAACCTATTAGAACTAAGTGAACAGGAAATCATCCGACGCAACAGTCTGAATGAGCTTCGTGCGATGGGCATTGAGCCTTATCCCGCAGCAGAGTATGTAACCAATGCTTTCTCTACCGATATAAAACAGGAATTCAAAGACGAAGACGAACCCCGCATGGTATCCATAGCCGGACGTATGATGAGTCGCCGCATTATGGGCAAAGCATCTTTCATTGAATTGCAGGATTCCAAAGGACGTATACAGGTGTACATCACCCGTGACGACCTCTGCCCGGGAGAAGATAAAGAGATGTATAATAGCGTATTCAAACGCCTGCTCGACTTAGGTGACTTTATCGGAATCGAAGGTTTTGTATTTCGTACACAGATGGGCGAAATCAGTATCCATGCCAAAAAGCTGACTGTACTGGCCAAGTCTATCAAACCGTTACCTATTGTAAAATACAAAGATGGTGTGGCGTACGACTCTTTTGAAGATCCCGAACTGCGCTATCGCCAACGCTATGTAGACTTGATTGTGAACGAGGGTGTAAAAGAAACATTCCTGAAACGTGCCACCATCATCAGAACCATGCGTGCCATACTGGATGAAGCCGGATATACCGAAGTAGAAACTCCGACTCTACAATCTATCCCCGGTGGAGCAAGTGCCCGTCCCTTCATCACTCACCACAACTCCTTAGACATGGACCTCTACCTGCGCATCGCTACCGAACTTTATCTGAAGCGACTGATTGTAGGCGGATTTGAAGGTGTGTATGAAATCGGGAAAAACTTCCGTAACGAAGGTATGGACAAAAACCATAATCCTGAGTTTACCTGCATAGAGTTGTACGTACAATACAAAGACTACAACTGGATGATGAGTTTCACCGAAAAATTACTGGAACGCATTTGTATTGCAGTAAACGGAAGCCCGGAAACTACCATTGACGGCAAAACAATCA
Organism: Bacteroides sp. K03; assembly: GCF_019734355.1. NCBI lineage: Bacteria > Pseudomonadati > Bacteroidota > Bacteroidia > Bacteroidales > Bacteroidaceae > Bacteroides > Bacteroides sp. K03. Next base: position 64,369 of record NZ_JAASHC010000007.1, on the reverse strand, counting down.
GTTTCAAAGCTCCATATCGCCGTCTGCCCATTCTCGATGCTATCAAAGAAAAAACCGGATACGACCTCAACGAAAAGAGCGAAGACGAAATCCGCCAGATATGCAAGGAGCTGAACATGGAAATTGACGATACAATGGGTAAAGGCAAGCTGATAGACGAAATCTTTGGCGAATTCTGCGAAGGAACGTTTATCCAGCCCACTTTCATCACCGACTATCCGGTAGAGATGAGCCCATTAACCAAAATGCACCGCAGCAAGCTAGGGTTGACCGAACGCTTCGAACTCATGGTAAACGGCAAAGAACTGGCCAATGCATACAGTGAGCTGAATGACCCGATCGATCAGGAAGAACGCTTCAAAGACCAACTGCAACTAAGCGAAAAAGGCGACGACGAAGCTATGTTCATCGATCAGGACTTCCTCAAAGCTCTGCAATATGGCATGCCTCCGACATCAGGTATCGGTATCGGTATCGACCGCCTGACTATGCTGATGACCGGAAAGCCTTTCATTCAGGAAGTGCTGTTCTTCCCGCAGATGCGCCCGGAAAAGGTCATCAAAAAAGACCCGGATTCCAAATATACCGAATTAGGCATCCCTCAAGACTGGGTAGCAGTTATCCAAAAAGCCGGATACAACCTGGTAGAAGAGATGAAAGAAGTGAATCCGCAGAAGTTACATCAAGATATTTGCGGCATCAATAAGAAATATAAATTGGAATTGACCAATCCTTCCGTGAACGATGTCACCGAATGGATACAGAAACTTAATTAAAAATGAGAAATTAGAAATTAAACAGGGAGGGGCATCTCTCGCCTCCTCCCTTTAATTTTTAATCTTCAATCTTTAATTTCTACAATATGAAACTACCCGGTAAGATAGCGATAATGGGAGGCGGAAGCTGGGCCACAGCCATAGCCAAGATGTTCCTTGCACAAGAGGACTCTATCAATTGGTATATGCGCCGTGACGATCGTATAGCCGACTTTAAACGACTTGGACACAATCCGGCTTACCTCACTGGTGTGAAGTTTGACATGAAACGCATTAATTTCAGTTCAAACATCAATGACATCGTGAAGGAATCGGATACACTCGTCTTCGTCACCCCCTCCCCTTATTTGAAGACTCATCTCAAAAAGCTGAAAACACGCATAAGAGACAAGTTCATTATTACCGCTATCAAAGGAATTGTGCCCGACGACAATCTCATCGTATCGGAATACTTCACGAAAGAATACGGCGTTCCTCCCGAGAACATAGCAGTGTTGGCAGGTCCCTGCCACGCCGAAGAAGTAGCTTTGGAACGTCTTTCCTATCTGACCATTGCCTGTCCGGACACGGATAAAGCCCGCATCTTCGCCCGCAGGCTGGGAAGTAATTTTATAAAGACTTCCATTAGCGACGACGTATCAGGTATCGAATACAGTTCCGTACTAAAGAACGTATATGCCATTGCCGCCGGCATTTGCAGCGGATTAAAATACGGCGATAACTTCCAGGCTGTGCTTATCTCCAATGCCATACAGGAAATGAGACGATTTCTCGACACCGTACATCCATTGAACAGAAACGTAGACGAATCTGTTTATTTAGGGGATTTGTTGGTAACGGGATACTCTAATTTTAGCCGTAATCGTACGTTTGGTACCATGATCGGCAAAGGATATTCGGTGAAGAGCGCACAGATAGAGATGGAGATGATAGCAGAAGGATATTACGGTACGAAATGTATCAAAGAGATCAATAAACACCACCATGTGAATATGCCGATACTCGATGCAGTCTACAACATTCTGTACGAACGTATATCACCAATGATCGAGATCAAGTTGCTGACAGATTCATTTAGGTGAAAAGAAGTAGCTTAGTAGTAAGTAGTCAAGTAGGTAAGTAGTAAGTAGAAGATAGTACTTGCTACTTGTTGGCAAGTAAAACCATCTCCTACTTACTACTTACCTACTTGACTACTTACTACTAAATCACTACTAAAAGAATATTTAAAACATATACATTATGATTAGTTTGAACATTGAAAAGACTTTGGGATTTATCTCTAAAGAAAAGGTTTCTGCCTACGAAGCTCAGGTAAAAGCCGCACAAGAAACACTGGAAAACGGTACCGGTAAAGGAAATGATTTTCTGGGATGGCTGCACTTGCCTTCTTCTATCAGCCCGGAACATCTGGCCGACCTGAAAGCTACCGCACAGGTATTGCGTGACAATTGCGAAGTAGTGATCGTAGCCGGTATCGGTGGCAGCTATCTCGGAGCCCGCGCAGTTATCGAGGCATTGTCAAACAGCTTCACATGGTTACAGGACAAGAAAACCGCACCGGTTATCATCTACGCCGGACACAATATCGGCGAAGACTATCTGTATGAACTTACCGAATTCTTGAAAGACAAAAAATTCGGTGTTATCAATATCTCCAAATCAGGTACCACTACTGAAACCGCCCTTGCCTTCCGCCTTTTGAAAAAACAGTGCGAAGACCAGCGTGGCAAAGAGATGGCAAAGAAAGTGATTGTAGCCGTTACAGATGCTCAGAAAGGTGCAGCACGCATCACTGCCGACAAAGAAGGATACAAATCATTTATCATCCCCGACAATGTAGGCGGACGTTTCTCCGTACTGACTCCAGTAGGGTTGCTACCTATCGCAGTGGCCGGATTTGACATTGAAAAACTGGTAGCCGGTGCTGCCGATATGGAAAAGGCTTGCGCGCTGAACGTACCCTTTGCAGAGAATCCTGCTGCTCTCTACGCTGCCACCCGCAACGAACTGTATAAGAACGGTAAAAAGATCGAAATACTCGTAAACTTCAACCCCAAATTGCATTACATTGGCGAATGGTGGAAACAGCTTTACGGAGAATCAGAAGGAAAAGAAAACAAAGGTATCTTCCCGGCTGCCGTAGATTTTTCTACCGACCTTCACTCGATGGGACAATGGATCCAAGAAGGCGAACGTACCATCTTTGAAACCGTTATCTCTGTAGATAAAGTAAACCACAAACTGGAAGTACCTTCGGACGAAGCTAACCTGGATGGATTGAACTTCCTGGCAGGCAAACGCGTAGACGAAGTGAACAAAATGGCCGAACTTGGTACTCAATTGGCTCACGTAGACGGTGGTGTACCCAATATGCGCATTGTTCTTCCCGAATTGAGTGAATATAACATCGGCGGACTGTTCTACTTCTTTGAAAAAGCTTGTGGCATCAGCGGTTATCTGCTGGGTGTGAACCCATTCAATCAACCGGGCGTAGAAGCATACAAAAAGAACATGTTTGCGTTGTTGAATAAACCCGGATACGAAGAAGAATCAAAAGCGATACGAGCAAAGCTATAAATAAAAGGCTATAAATCAGAAAGGCGGAACTTTAAAAGTTCCGCCCTTTCTATTTATATACAGTTCAAAGATTACTTTTTCGTTTCCGTTTTCAATTCTATCTTTTCCTGAGCACTTTCACATTCAGCTTTCGAAGACAGGTAGAAAGCCAATATGGCATCCGCATCGGCCACTGTCTTTACACATACCTCTACCTTTAGTTCCGTATACTGTATCCCATCTTTAAACGTAATAACACCATTCTCCGGCTTCGACAAATCCGATTCGGAAGAAACTCCACCCGGTAAATCAAACCCTTTTATACCAAGCTGTTCTGCTGCTTCCTTCACTATAAACGTATTCAGATCCTCTCCGTTTCCATCCAGTCTCAATGAAACAGTCATTTCATCGCCTACTTTCAAAGAAGGCATCGAAGCCATATCTTTACTATAATCCTTCGTATCATCTCCAATGAAAAACCCCGTTATTTCAATAACAGGGCTCTCTGCCGAGCCAGAACACGAAACTAACAGCGGTAATAATAATGATACAAGAAGTAGCTTTTTCATGTTATGTAGTTCTCTTGATTATGCCACAAAAATACATAATATATCCGAATATGCAAAAAAAGCGTAACTTTGTAGCACAAAAAATCAATAGGTATCAAAGATATGTCTCAGAAAGAAATACACTTAAAAGCCGTACTATTCGATATGGACGGCGTTCTGTTTAATTCCATGCCCTATCATGCAGAAGCCTGGCATAAAGTAATGCAAGCCCACGGGTTCAATCTCAGTCGCGAAGAAGCCTATCTGCACGAAGGTCGTACCGGAGCCGGAACAATCAACATTGTCAGCCAGCGTCAACTGGGTCGGGAAGCCACTCCGGACGAAATAGAAAACATTTATCACGAAAAGAGTGAAGAGTTCAACAAATTCCCCGAACCCGAACCGATGCCGGGAGCCTGGGAGTTATTGCAAAAAATAAAAGAAGCCGGATTAATTCCTATGGTAGTTACCGGTTCTGGACAGCGATCACTACTGGACCGCTTGGAACACAATTTCCCCAACACATTCCACCCGGAATTGATGGTGACAGCTTTCGACGTAAAACACGGCAAACCACATCCTGAGCCCTACCTGATGGCTCTCGAAAAAGGTGGTTTCAATGTCAACGAAGCAATAGTCATAGAAAATGCTCCACTCGGCGTACAGGCAGGGGTAGCAGCCGGTATCTTCACAATAGCAGTCAATACAGGCCCGCTGGATAACAAAGTATTACTGGATGCCGGTGCAAATGCTCTGTATCCTTCCATGCAAGCTCTTTGTGACGGATGGGCCACCTTTACCAACAGCTTACAAGGAAATAAAAAAGCAGATGAAAAGCGCAAATGAACCGTAGAACAATAGTAGAACATTTGCTTCATACATAAAAAAAAGGCTGTGCTTATTAAAAAGCACAGCCTTAAAGTAGCCCCGAAGGGAATCAAACCCTTATCTTAGGTACCGGAAACCTACATTCTATTCGTTGAACTACAGAGCCGGGTTGCATTTGCGACGACAAAAATAGATAAAAACTTCTTATCTTCCTAATCTTTCAGACATTTTTTCATTCTTCTTTCTATCCCCGCCTCCGAAAATGTGTTATTTTGAAACCGACATCAAGGAAATCTTTATCATATTGACATTCTTTTAGACGAAAAGCAATACATATTATAGATATTATTCCTATCTTTGTCGACAATTAACATATAATAAACCTATGAGTTATCTTATAAAACCTCAAAATTACAAACCTCTTCTTGACCTGAAGCAGACGGAACTTGGCATCAAACAGATAAAAGAGTTCTTCCAGATGAATCTATCGTCAGAACTGCGCTTGCGTCGTGTCACCGCTCCTCTCTTCGTACTCAAAGGGATGGGAATCAACGATGACCTGAACGGGGTGGAACGCCCGGTATCCTTCCCTATCAAGGATCTGGAAGATGCACAGGCCGAAGTTGTACACTCACTTGCCAAATGGAAAAGGTTAACACTTGCCGACTATCATATTGAACCCGGATATGGTATCTATACAGATATGAACGCCATACGTTCAGATGAAGAATTAGGCAACCTGCACTCATTATATGTAGATCAATGGGACTGGGAACGCGTCATGACAGCAGAAGAGCGTAACGTGGAATTTCTCAAGGAAATCGTAAATCGCATATACGCCGCAATGATCCGCACCGAATATATGGTATACGAAATGTATCCGCAAATAAAACCTTGCCTGCCGCAAAAGTTACACTTCATTCATGCAGAAGAACTCCGCCAGCTATATCCCACCCTGGAACCTAAATGCCGTGAGCATGCTATCTGCCAGAAGTACGGTGCTGTATTTATCATCGGTATCGGTTGCAAACTTGGTGACGGGAAGAAGCATGACGGACGCGCACCCGACTATGACGATTATACCACAAAAGGACTCAATGACTTACCGGGATTAAACGGGGATCTTATGTTATGGGACGATGTTTTACAACGTTCTATAGAATTATCCTCTATGGGTATCCGCGTTGACAAAGAAGCTTTGCTACGTCAGGTAAAAGAAGAAAAACAAGAGCAACGCCTCGAACTCTATTTCCATAAACGCCTGCTGGAAGACACTTTACCTCTGTCTATCGGTGGTGGTATCGGTCAATCACGCCTGTGCATGTTCTACCTCCGCAAAGCTCATATCGGAGAAATCCAGGCAAGTATCTGGCCCGAAGACATGAGAAAAGAATGTGAAGCATTTGACATACACCTTATATAAAAGCATCTCATACTATGAATGTACAAATAGAAGAGAGTTGGAAAGCTCACCTCCAACCCGAATTTGAAAAAGACTATTTCCGTACACTGACAGAATTCGTGAAAAGTGAATACAGTCAATACGCCATCTACCCTCCGGGAAAGTTGATTTTTAATGCTTTTAATCTCTGTCCGTTCGACAAAGTAAAAGTAGTTATTATCGGACAAGATCCTTATCACGGTCCCGGACAGGCACATGGCCTTTGTTTCTCTGTGAACGACGGAGTACCCTTCCCGCCATCATTGATCAATATCTTTAAAGAGATAAAAGCAGATATCGGTACCGACGCTCCTACTACCGGAAATCTAACACGATGGGCCGAACAAGGAGTGCTACTACTCAATGCCACCCTGACTGTACGTGCCCATCAAGCCGGTTCACATCAACGACGTGGCTGGGAAGAATTTACGGACGCTGCTATTCGTGCATTAGCCGAAGAGCGGGAACATCTTGTTTTTATTCTTTGGGGAGGTTATGCACAACGCAAAGGGGCGTTCATTGACCGTAATAAACACCTCGTGCTCAGTTCTGCACATCCCTCACCCCTATCTGCCTACAATGGTTTCTTCGGAAACAAGCATTTCAGTAGAGCTAATGAATACTTAAAGACATACGGAGAAACAGAAATCGTTTGGTGACGACTTTGTCTAAAATTATAAGTTGAGAGTTGAAAATTGCCGTACAGCATAATAGCACAGCAATCTTCAACTCTCAATTTTTACTTTCCTGAGAACCATAACTTCCGTTCTCAATCCGTTAACTGATATACCCTATCTTTTTCCACCTCTCTTCTCCAATCAGGCTGCACAGAACAAGCAATAATGCATAAATATACACTCAAGAATTGACATTTTAGACTATTTAACACTACACTATCACACAAAAGATAGCTTTACCGATGCTTTAGAACATATTATAAAGATGTTTTAATAACCATTTGTTATTATTACAATGTTTCTTCATAAACAAAATTGTTATTTTCATATTTATTAATATATTTGCATTCAGAAATGGCATAATATACAAAATTAAACCTCAAGAAACTTATGATTAAAAAATTAATGTTATTATTAACATGTTTGCTGGCTGGCACAAACATAATAATAGCGCAAACCTCCAAAGTAACGGGCGTAGTAATCTCTGAAGAGGATAATTTACCGGTCGTTGGTGCCTCCGTTTCAATTATTGGTACTGATATGGGGACCATTACTGACATAGATGGCAACTTCACTTTATCAAACATTCCAAGCGCTGCACATAAAATACGAATATCATTCATCGGTCTGGCAACATACGAAGGTGAAATCAAACCCAACATGAAAGTTATCCTAAAATCGGATTCACAATTGGTTGATGAGGTTGTAGTAATCGGATATGGTACGGGCAAAAAATTAGGTTCGGTAGTAGGTTCAGTTTCTACGGTTAATAACAAAGTATTAGAAGCAAAACCAACTATGAATTTTGCAGATGCACTCCAGGGACAAGTTGCTGGTATGCAGGTATTCACTTCTTCGGGAGAACCTACAGCCACTTCTTCGATGCGAGTACGTGGATACACCTCCCTCAATGCAGGAACTTCACCTTTATATATATTAGACGGTGCACCGGTTTCAAATGACGTTTTCACTTCTCTCAATCCAAATGATATAGAAAATGTAACAGTATTGAAAGACGCCTCTTCAACCTCTATCTACGGTGCACGTGCAGCCAATGGAGTTGTCTATATTACAACCAAAAAAGGGAAAATGAGTGAAAAGGCAAATATTACGATTCGCGGACAATACGGAATCTCCCAATTACCAGATTTCAAAAAGGACATGATGAATGCACAGGAATTTATTCAGTTCAAATTAATGTGTGACCCTTCTCTGGCTAATAATGCACAGTTTCAGGCTGATAAAGCCAAGATAGAAAAATATGGTTTAAGTATGGATTGGGCCGACTATGTATTGAGAGATAACACTCCAACCTATTCTATAGATGCGAACATAAGCGGTGCTTCAGGTTCTACAAATTATTATGTAAGTGCAGGTCATTTTGATCAGGAAGGCACCTCATTCCAATCGGGCATGACTCGCGAGAACTTCAGGGTTAATCTCAATACTAAATTAAAAGACTGGTTAAAGTTTGGAGTAAACTCCGCCATTTCCTATCAGGATTACGCAACCACTCTGGGTATCAGAGACAACAATGAAGGCGCCTGGGTTAATTCACCACTTATATTGGCACGTACAGGCCGCCCTATCGATTTTCCTTATGAAATCATAGAGAACGAAAATGGAACATGGTCACGCGGAGAAGATTTACTATATTTACCGGGAACAGGATATACTAACCCAATGATGATTTTCCGGAATTCATCTATCAAGAATGAACGAATTTTAGGTAACCTAAACACATTCATTGAACTAACTCCACTAAAAGGACTGACCATAAAAGGAGCACAGGCTTTTGAAGGATATATATATAAATACAGAGGAGTAAACTACCCTTGGGAAGATAATGAATTCAACGGAAATGTCTCTGAGCAGTTTCAAAGAGCAAGCAACTGGACTTTCACCAACACAGTTGAATATAAACATACATTTGCAAAGAAACATTTCGTGACGTTACTAGCGGGACAAGAATCAATCATACACAATGCAGATGGTTTCTCTGCTTCAGGCAAAGGTATTGAGGACAAACGACTGACTCAATTATCCGCCATTTCGGCTTCATCGGCAAAAGTTGACGGTGCACGTTCCGAGTACGTATTCAATTCCTATTTTTTCCGTGGAGAATATAACTATGACGAAAGATACTATCTGGATGCTTCATTCCGTAGAGATGGCTCTTCACGTTTCAGCAAAGATCATCGTTGGGCTTCTTTCTTCTCTGTTGGAGCCATGTATAATATCAAAAACGAAGCTTTCCTTAAGGACACAAAATGGTTGAATGATTTACGGCTAAAAGTCAGTTATGGAACCACTGGAAATTCAGAAATCGGAAACTATGCTTCCTTAGGTATGGTAGCTGGTAGTGGTAAATATAACTATAATAATCAAAGTGGCTGGGTAATTGGTACAGTTGGCAACTCCGATTTGACATGGGAAACTTTGAAAAACTTTTCAACAGGTATATCTACCCGGGTATTCGATCGTTTGGATTTCAGTATTGAATACTATCGAAAGAAAACTGTTGATATGCTAATGGACGTACCCTTCTCACTCACTACCGGACATTCCACCGGTATGGGAAATGTAGGTACTCTCTTGAATACCGGAGTTGACCTGAATATGAATCTTGACCTTTTGAACACCAACAACTTCAGATGGAGCGTATATGCCAATTTCAACTATAATAAAACCAAAATTGAATCTCTGTTCAATGGGCTGGACGAACTGGCATTTCCACAATATGGTTTGAAATATCAGGTAGGGCATGATCCCAATGAGTATTACTCGGTGTTATGTGCCGGAGTAGATCCCAGAGACGGTTCGCTCATGTACTACGACTTAAATGGTAATAAAACCAAGACATTCACCATGGACAACATGCAATTTACCGGAAAGAAAATGTTTGCTCCTTGCAGTGGTGGTTTCGGAACATCTTTGGGCTGGAAAGGAATAACCATGATGATAGATTTTTCATGGATAGGTGAAAGATACCTCATTAACAACGATCGCTTCTTTACAGAAAATCCAACCAATTCAAATATGGTTAACATGAATAAACGCATGCTCAGCATGTGGCAAAAACCTGGTGACATCACTGATGTACCGCGCTATGGCACTGCAAGCGAGAATTTACTTCGTACCAATTACTTTTTAGAGAATGCAGCGTTTGTCCGTTTAAAAAACCTGACTATAGCTTATGAATTACCCAAAAACATATTGAAGAAAACCAAAATCATAGAAGGAGTCAGAGTATTTGCTACCGGACGTAATCTACTCACATTCACCCAATTCTCTGGTATAGATCCGGAAATTGATTCGAACCTGGCATTAGGAGACTATCCCAACTCAAGGCAATACACAATAGGACTGGAAGTTAAATTTTAAAGAACTACAAATATATGAAAACATTAAAGTCAATTATATTAACCTCTATCTTAACACTAACACTGGTATCCTGTAATATGGACAAGTATCCTTATGACAAGATCCCTTTAGATAGTGCTGCCAAGTCATTTGCTGATTGCCAGAAATTGCGCACAGGGATGTACCGCGACTTGCGGATCATCGGAGTTTCAGTCAATGCACTGGCATCTGAAATACAAGCGGATGGTTTTATTCCGCTCTCTTACTTTGGCAATCAACTCGGAGCCATCTACCGTTGGGAAGCAAACGCCTCAGAAAGTACTTTTTCTACTGTATGGAGTAATTGCTACGTCACTATTGCCCAATGTAATTTACTCATTAAAAGCATAGAAAAACTTCAGGAGGAAGATATATTTGAGGTAAGTGAGCAACCAATAATAAAAAACTATCTCGGAGAAGCATATCTGATCCGTGCTATTGCTTACTCTCAGTTAGCTGAAAAATTCTGTGCAGCTTATGACCCGACTACTGCAGGAAACCAATATGGTATCCCCTTGGTAGACGAATATGCTCCAACATCCGATAACACTAAATATCCTTCACGTGCTACTTTAGCTGCAACCTATGACTTTATCAAAGAAGATATCAGGTTGGCCAAAGAAAACCTAAGTGCTAAAGGAGCGCAATCATCGGAATACCTGACAGTAGATGCCCTAAGCGCATTCGAAGCACGAATAGCCTTACTAACCAAAGACTACGACACCGCCATTGAAAGCTCCGAAAGCTTACTTAAAAGTGCACGGTATCCACTCATCAATAATGAAGCGAAACTCAAAGAGATGTGGAAAAATGATATTACTACGGAAGTAATCTGCCAACTATTCTGTTCTAAACAAGAATTGGCTCCTACTATTGGAAACTACTTCCTGGACGATATCAACGACAAACCGGTATTCCTCCCTTCTAAAGATATCATCAACTCGTTCAGAGAGAAAGATATACGCATCAACTGTTATTTTGCTTTCAAAGAGATAGCTTTCTCAACAAATCAAAAACAGAGATTAATAGTCTTCACTAAATATCCCGGAAATCCGGAAATGTATGAAGGGGTTAATAACTATGTGAATAAACCCAAAATTTTCCGTATTGCTGAACAATATCTTATCACAGCCGAGGCCTATTACCTGAGAGGAGAAGCGGGTGACGAATCAATGGCATATGATATATTATTTGAGTTAATGTCAGCTCGTGATGCCTCCATCCAATATGCACCGGTGACAGGATTGACCCTCAGAAATCTAATCCGTGCCGAACGCGAACGTGAGTTATTCGGCGAAGGATTCCGTCTTGTTGATTTAAAACGATACGGTGAAGAGTTCAGACGTCAAACACCTCAATCAGTACAACTATCCTATGAACTAGCTTTAGATCTGAATGTGAAAACGGATAACATACGTTGGGTATGGCCTATCCCTAAAGCGGAGATAGATGCTAATCCTCAAATTAAGAACCAACAAAACCCAGGTTACTAATCTCAACACATAAAATGAAACTGTTATGAATTATTTCAAATTACTAACCATATTCCTCTTATCATTTACTATGATTGCTTGTAGTAGTGATGAAGATTTTAATACCAAAGAAGCTACTGTTGAATTTCAATCGGCTGAAATTGAGGTAAAAGAGCTTACCTCCATCCTTAATCTGCCCATCGTAGTAAAAGGAGAGCGTAACGGACTCATAAAAGTACACGTTATCCTGAAAGAAAACAATAGTGGCTTTGAAAGTGAAAAAGCGATCCTCATAACGGAAGACCACCTATCCATTCCGATGCGAACAGAGTCAGTAAATGTGGAAACCCTTCTTTCAATAGCCAATGAGCAGATAGTGCAGAACCGTTCTTTTTCAATAGCAATTGCAGATGTAGAAGGGGCAACTGCCGGTTCAATAAATACGTGCAAAATTAATATAGTAGAAAACAGTCCTATAGAAGGAAAATACTCGATGGAAGGAAAAAGCCAGCTTCCGACTCCAACCGGAGTAACGGGCTATGCATGTACTCTTACTTCTGTAGACAATACCTTCCAACAGATATATTTAGACTTTGGACATGGTGGAGCTGCTATCGCAGATGTAGAAGAAACAGAAAATGAAGGAGAGTATAAATTGACTATTATAGCCAGCCAACCTGTAGGAATGTATAGTGATAACAGAGTCGAACTCACTCACAAACAGATATCAGGTGGTATGTGGGTTAAAACCTCCGACCCTATAACAGGTATTTACAAAGACAAGGTAATCAGCTTCGAAGTTGGTCATGCTCTCGGTTTAGAAATTCCGGCTTTAAACAGCTGGTTAGGTCTTGTAGGCAGTTACACTGATGACAATGGAAAATCGGTTCCATTAAAGTTCATTAAACAATAAATAGATTACTCACAATTAAAAAAACATGCGCTTATGAAAAGATTATTACTTTTGTTGGCATTGCAATCAACAGCACTGGTAGCAATGGCCGAAGAGCCGGCAAAGCACCTCTTCTATGAAGACTTTGCAGCTGAAGAGAATTTCACCAATAATTGGGTGGTACTTGATAATAATAATGACAAATCAACCTGGCTGAATGACAGAGACAGTAACCCCGACGCTGATGGCGGAATAGGAATAGCAAGGTATCAGTATAACAGCAAGAATGCAGCAGATGATTATCTCACTACAAAAAATCCTGTTACCCTGAAGGCCGGAGCTAATTGTATCTCTTTTTACTATCGCACATCATCGTCAACTAATTATCCGGAAAGATTTGAAGTACTCTATGGAAAATCAAGTGACGTTTCCACAATGACGGTCATAGCGTCTTTGATAGACAAAAAATCCAAAGAATGGGTTGCCAGTATCAACGACTTTGAAGTAGCAGAAGCCGGAGACTATTACTTCTCTTTTCACGCTATATCAGAAAAGAATAAAGGAAGTATCTATATAGATAATATAGCTATTGATGAAGGTAGTTTTAATGGAGTTCCGGACATTGCTTTGGAAAATCTGATACTTCCTCCTTCCGATTGTACATTGGGAAGTAGCCCTATCAAAGTAACTGTCAAAAACTTAGGAACAGGACCTATCAACGGTTTCAGCCTATATTATGAACTGGAAGATGAAGATATCAAAGTAACACAAGAATTTACCGACATAATAGCTGTAGATGCTTCATTGGATGTTACTTTTACCACACCTGTTGATTTTTCATCTGTAGATCAAGGATACAATATAAAAGTAGTAGCTCAGTGTGCAGGGCAAACGAATTTTGCCAATGATACGGTGGCTGGTCGTGTTATCAATCTGTCACCTGCCCTATTACCGTTTGAATCTAACTTCGAGAAAGCCATTGATCTGCTAAACTGGAATCCTATAACCCCTAATGGTTGGATTTATAAGTCCGGAGCTTATAAAGCAGAAGTACCTTCTTCTTTATTATCCAGATGTATTCATATGGAACCGGGTAACTATCGTCTCAGCTTCAATTACAGTGCAGGAAGCGAACTGCTTATCGGAGGTATAAAATATGACCTGTTTAACATTACATTTGGAAAGAGTGGAAGTGATATGGCTAACTGGAGCGAATTAGGGAAATTCAAAGAATTTACTAATTATACTACAGTTAAGAAAGATATAACATTTACTGTAACCGAAGAAGGTAACTACGGTATCAGCTTCAACGCAACCGAATTATCTTATCTTGAGATATTCAGCATCAGCGTAAGTAAGATTTTGGAACATGATATTAAGGTAGAATCAATCACCAGCGAAGAGAAATACCCAAGAATGATTCCTCAATTCCACATCAAAAATACAGCACAGAAGTTTGAAGTAACTGTTGCAAACTATGGACAACAGGTTGAAAACAACATCAAACTGAACGTGAAAGCTTATGATGATGTTTTAGCAACTACCACCATCCCGACCCTGGCTGTAGGAGAAACGAAGAAGGAAACCTTCAATTTCAATCTGGATAATATAGTAAGCAGTAAAGAGCAAGTACCTGCTTTCTCTGTCGAAGCTAGCATTGCTCAGGATGATGACCTTGTAAACAATACAGCTCAGCTTACAACGATTGTAACCGATTCTATTTATGCCTGGGATAACCCAACCGATTTCAAATTTGGTGTAGGTAGTGGTAGCGGTCCCGTTGCATTTGGTGCAGCATTCACTATACTGAAAGAGGACGTATTAACCTCACTCAGCCTTGGTTTCATGCTTAAAGAAGAACAAGCCAACGATAAAATCACCCTGAACGTATATAAAATAAACACTAATAATAACTCAGAGATAGGAGCAACGATGGTTACTAAATCTGTACTCAGAGGTAAAGGTGGAGAAGAAATCGTTTACAAACTCCCTGAAACAAATCTTGCTCCCGGTAAATATATGTTTGAGGTAAAACAAGAAAGTGCAGTGAACATGGGATTAGTATGTGACCAATCAAAAGATGGATTAATTGCAGCATCCAAAAATGGATTCATGAGTGAACTACCTGGTTATGGTGCTCCTTATATCCGTCCAAACTTTGGCAAGAATGCTCCTACTGGTATTAAAAATGATACTACTGTGAAAGCAGAATTATCACTTTATCCAAACCCTGCAAGCGAGCTGGTCAACATCAAGACCAATGGAAACCAGATTAAAAATATTACGATCCATAATCTACTCGGACAAACTGTACTTACTGCTACAGGTAATGAAACATCTGAACAGAGTATGAATATCAGTACACTTAGTTCAGGAACTTATCTGGTTGTAATTGCTACCGATGCAAAAACAGAAACAGTAAAACTGATTGTAAAATAGAAATATTCTATAAATAAAAAGATCAAAGCCAACTAGTCATCGAACTAGTTGGCTTTTTTATTTCTTTAAAGTTCTATGGAATATATACTTAAAAGCAGAGGGAGTTTTTTAATACCACTGTATATTACTCTGCGTCTGACTTCTTTGCTCCCACTTTAAATCCTGCAAGATACTTGCATTAGCACTGATCTTAAAGTTATAGTATTTCCAACGTCCAAAAGGAGAGAGACTTGCTGACATATTGAAACAGTGTAAGTCACGGGAAATAGTCATTGACGTCTGAGTTACTTCTTTCGCCTGAAAATCGTAACCGGTATTAAAAGACACCTGCCAGTTATTTGAAAGCTTGATATTACCGGAAGCATTAATATTGTGCGTATAAGTAAACGGATAACGCATTGAATGCACATTAATAGGCTTACTCTGATCTTCACGAATATTAAATGAATAGTTCACACTCAAAGACCATGGCATCTTGAACACCTGATAACCATCAGCGTCCGCCTGTGCCTTCTCCACTTTTTTTGTGGTTCCGGTATCATTTCCGGCATCCATATCTTCGCTGTCTTCCCCATTCTGATCCTTGTCTTTATCCTTCTGATCCTTGTCGTCTTTAGGCCCAAACCATTTCTTCCAAGTTTCATTATTGAAGGTATAATTAAATGAAGATCCCCAACCGGAGAAACGTCCGAAACGTCCGTAAGACCATTCTGTACGATCACCAGTCACAACCCTGCCCTCTTTATCAAACGTATAGGCATATGTAGCAAACGTAGAATTCAGATTGAAAGTATAGTTCTTCGTCAGTTTTAAGCGTAGACGCAAAGTAAGGTCACTCCACGGTCTCTTCTCAGCAGCCATATTATAAGAAATATAACCTCCTAATTCATCAATCAGACTTATCTTTTTAATAGAGTCATTCCGGTCCTTAAACTTCATCTCTATATTGTTCGACAAATCAAAAGTCACTGTCCCCTGTTTCTCACGTGGCGCTGTACCGAACTGCTGACTGGTATAAGGAGAAAAATACGACATGTTTCCATTGGCATCTTCATGTTCCTGCCAATACTTCCCAAAACCCGGCGCACCGCTCACACTCACCTGCGGAGTAACAACATGACGAATCTGTATCTCTTTCTTCTTCATAAAAAGAGGCTTATACATACCATAAAGTTTCGTACTCAATCCCAAAGAGAAATTATAATTGGACACGCGATTAAATCCATAAATAGTATCGGTAGCCACCCATTGACGCTTTTCCTCATCATAATAATTATCAGTCTTATGGGTATACCAGCGTTCTGTGTAATTGAATGACGGGGTCAGATTGAAATATTTGAAAAGAGTAAATGTAGCACTTACTGGTATGGTGTGCTGCATAGCATTTTTCCAATCCTTTACCAGATTTGATTTAAACAACCGATCATCTTTAGTTGTAATAGAATTTGTCAAACGACCGGTATATTGAAATGAAATCTTTTCATACCAACGCTCTGCACCTGTTGCTTTTTTCCTCTTGAACGGAAAACGGCGGGTCAATGAAATGTTAAGGTCAGGTAATGTTACCGCAATAGAAGAATCCTTCATTGTTTGCGCTATATTGGCAGTACCCGAAAGTGTCAGACCGATATCCGGAAAAGTGCGTGAGTAACTGACGCTTGATGTTTTGGTATTCTGTGTCAATAACTGCGAATTATACAAATTACCGATATTGGTACGTTCGTAACTACTGGTTGAGAAGTTTACACTTGCCGAAAAAGTAGCATTGGGGGTTGCTTTAGGATCCTGCCGATGACTCCATACAATCTTAAAGTCTTTTGATACCGAATAGTCCGGCATATTCTTATCTCCCGTCTTCGTCACTTGATAATCGGCCATCAAAGAACCGGAAAACTTATAACGCATGTTGTAATTCGTCTCCAACCCCAGCCTCCACGAACCTTTCGTAAAGATATCACCTGTTACTTTCAAATCCATCAAATCACTGATAGCAAAGTAATATCCTCCATCCGATAGACCAAATCCACGGGCAGAATCATCAAGAACAGTAGGCATAATAAACCCGGAAGAATAACTGCTGGAAAAGGGAAAGAAGAAAAAGGGTACAGCCAATGGTAACGGTACATCTTCCACCACCAGATAAGCGGGCCCCGTTACCACATTCTTTTTCGGACGGACTTTAGCTTTTGTTAGTTGAAGATAAAAGTGAGGATGATCATGATGATCACAGGTAGTATACCTACCATTCTGCATAAACAGCTCATCATCAGCACCTTTTTTCGCATTATTACCGGTTACATATCCTTCACCTTGCTGACTGACAACGTTATTAATATATCCTTTTTTACTCTTAAAATTGTAGCGGATAGCCTCGGTGTCATAAGAAGTATCACCGTCTTTAAAAACAGGTTTTCCGGTTTCTACTCCCAGTGAATCTTTCACACCACGAGCATACACCGTACTACTATCCATATTCATAGTGATAATTTGTGCTCCCAGCTCTACCTTCTGATAGTTCACTTTTCCATCTCCGTAAAGGTGAGCATATCCTCCTTCTTCAAAAACAATGGAATCGTTTGCCGAATAGATCACCGGAGCATCCAGCGGTTGTTTCTTAATGGGTTTAGCAACAACAGAATCTGTTCTTACCGAGTCAGTCGTCAAAGAATCTGCATTCAGAGCTGCCGGAGGGTTAAATGTCTCTACACCTCCTTCTACTCCCCTGTTTCGGCGACGTTGAGACATGGCCTCATCAGGAAGCACCAGTAAGACAAACAGTAGTATAAATGATATTAATGTATTTGCTTTCAATGGCGTCATTAACTAATAGTTTACGCTTGAAGGGGCAAAAGTACACAATCTTCATCAATTATACATCGGAATCTCTCTTTTTAATTATTTTTTAGTGCTACAAGAATAGCTCACACCAGCGATTGAAACGGCTCAGTCCCTCCTCTCCATACTTCGCAATACTTTTCCGGGCACCTTCTACCGTTTTTTCTCTGTCAAGATGAGTCTTTGAGTAGAATTTATCCGCAAAACATATTACCTGTTCTTCCATACTCACAGGAAGCATTTCGCGATGAGGAATCGGAAGCTGTTGACGAATAATTTCCTTCAATGAAAGCCCGGCACCCGTATGCCTTTCACATACCAAAGCATGTAACGGAAAACCTTCTTTACGCATTAAATCCGCTCCCAGATAACCATGGCAGATGTAAGGTTCTGTTCCAAAACAATAAATAGGAGCAGCATCCGTCAGAAAAATACCAAGATCATGAAGCATGCCTGCTTCATAAAGAAATGTTTCATCAAGATTTAACTCCGGATGCCGCGCAGCTATCCACAGTGCTTTGTCGGCCACCGACTGGCTGTGTACTAATAAAATATGTTTCAATTCATTATCCTGCGGATAGTATTTATCAATTATATCAATCGGATTCATAACTTCACCTATTATAACTTGTAATAATCAATACAAATAGATATTTTTGTGCAATATTACTAAAAAATACCGAGATGCACCGAAAAATAATCTTCATTCTCACCAGCCTGTTTATCGGCATTAGCACCCTCTTTGCAGAAGGCACTCTCGTTACCGGAGCAGAACGTACCGAAGAATACCTGCCACTGTTGAAAGGGAAACGGGTAGGAATGGTAGTTAACCACACCTCCATTGTTGGTGAAGAACAAACCTGCCTGCTCGATACCCTTTTACAACTAAACATTAATGTAGTGAAAGTGTTCGCCCCGGAACACGGCTTCCGTGGCAATGCTGACGCAGGTGAAACGATAAAAGACGGAAAAGACAGTCGGACAGAAACTCCCCTCATCTCACTCTATGGGAATAATAAAAAGCCTACCATGCAACAATTGCAGGATATAGATATTATTATATTCGACATACAAGATGTAGGAGCACGATTCTATACCTATATCAGTACAATGTTTTATGTAATGGAGGCTTGCGCTGAGAATGGGAAAGAGATGATTGTACTTGATCGGCCCAATCCTTGCGACTATATAGATGGCCCCATTCTTCGTCCTGCTTTCCGTAGTTTTGTAGGTATATTGCCTATCCCTATACTCCACGGTTGTACCATTGGCGAACTGGCTCTCATGATAAATGGTGAAGGGTGGATAAATAAAACCCCGGACGCTTGCCGGTTGACAGTCATTCCCATGACGGGCTGGGAACACGGCCAACCTTATTCTCTTCCCATTAAGCCCTCGCCTAATCTGCCCAATGATCAGGCTATACGGTTATACGCTTCTCTCTGTCCGTTTGAAGCAACCCGTATCAGTGTGGGGCGGGGTACAACCTTCCCATTTCAGGTGCTCGGTGCACCGGATAAAAAGTATGGTGACTTTACATTCACTCCGCATTCACTACCCGGTTTTGACAAGAATCCCATGCACAAAGACCAACTGTGTTATGGAGAAGATTTAAGAAGAGTTGCCAATATAGATGGATTCACTCTACGTTACTTCCTGCGCTTTTACTGGAAATCAAATGCCGGGAGCGCATTCTTCGACCGGGCACGCTGGTTCGATCTTCTAATGGGTACAGATACTGTACGTAAAGAGATTTTAGCAGGAAAAAGTGAAACAGAAATACGGGCAGGATGGAAGACGGAACTGCAAAAGTACAAAGAAATGCGGGAAAAGTATCTACTATATTGATTCGGAACACGAATGTTTCATCTTGTTTCAATCCTTTGAGAAAATATTCTCAACGCATTGAAACTAAATTCTCACCGTATTGAGAAATCTTTCTCAATAGATTGAAACAAAATTCTCAACTTAATGAAACAAAGCGAAACCTTAAAGGACAGCATATACTCCCTCCCATCAAACAATTAATAAACAACAATTATAGACACATAGCAATATGGAAACAATTCAAATACAATACTATCAATCCATATGCGGGAAGTTAATACTTGGATCTTTTGAAGAGAAACTCTGCATGTGCGATTGGATGAATGAGGAACGTAGAGCAGTAATTGACAAACGACTACAGAACACACTACATGCTAAATATGAAATAGGAAATTCTGAAATAATAACGGAAGCAATGGCGCAATTAGATGAATATTTCTCTCGAAAAAGAACTGCATTTGATATTCCATTAGCCTTTATCGGAACAGACTTTCAAAAAGCCGTATGGAATGAATTACTTAATATTCCTTACGGAACAACCATATCTTACGCAAAACTATCGCAAAGATTAAACAATCCTAAGGCCATCCGTGCAGTAGCAGCAGCCAATGGTGCAAATCCCATTTCCATATTTGTCCCTTGCCACCGTGTTATTAGCAGCAATCACAAATTAACCGGATATGGTGGTGGGCTAGCAGCCAAAAAGATATTATTAGAATTAGAAGCAGGCATAAAACACCTACTGTAAGAGAATAACAAAAAAACTAAGAAAGCTTGGATAACGATTTATCAATCGTCCTTAATGCCCTTTTAATGATATATTTTGTTTCTATCGTGTCGCTTTCTTTCTCCCATCGTTTACAAAGTTCTCTCACAAATTCAGGTTGTGTCTTGCTTGCATCGTTCAACCAATTCCCAACGCTGTTCTGAACATACTTGGATTTATCGGATTTTAATGGTTCTAATATAGATAATCCTAATTTAGGATTTTGTTTCAAAACCTCAATATGTTCACACCAAACACCTCGTGGCCTGGTTGCTTCACTTGCAAACCGTCTTATGTTTTCATCACTATCCATTGCCCATGTAGACAATATCGCAATGCTTTCAGATAGATTTCGTATAATACTTTTCCTCACATCAGCCCAAGCACACTCTCTAACATTAAAATGTCTGTCTGTAGCAAATGGTCTTATTTCCTGAAGCATTTGCCCAATACCCAATTCTGTGTTTTTTCCTATAATGTAAGTTGCCCAGCATCTAACTATATCCGATTGATGCGTTGAAATAATATATAAAAGTTCGCTGTCATTATGAACCTTTATCTGTTCAAAAATCCCTGTTGCAATTATTTCATAAACTGTTTTTGGAGTTCGTTTTTCCAGCTTATCTATCTGATTCAAAATCGGTTGTACATATTTCCCCCTGCAGCATTGGCCTAACAGGTTCTCGAGCAATTTCATCCGATCTACCCCAAGATACTCCACCAAGTTGGCCGATTCTATTTCGCCATGATTCAGTTGATTCAATACATCTTCAGGAATATCTTTGATAGATCTTGCTCCTTTCCTTTTAATTTCTGCCATTCTGATTTTTTTAGATTTTCATCGGTTTGAATTAACCGATTGATGAATAAACTTTTAAATACTGTTCCAAGATACACCTAAAATTGGTAAAGTCATTTATTAAATGATAAAACGTATATCTGTTTTTCCGAATTATCCTTAAATGCTTCTTCTTCAAAACCGCCAAACTTGTGAAGAACATTAAATCCAGCACATTCCAGATATGAATCTAATTCTTGAGGAAAAAACAATCTCATATCCATATTTTGGATTGAATGAAACTCACCATTTATAAAATAATGCCATTCGATACGATTTATTTGGGTTGCGCTTTCATAATGCATTATTTGTTTTATCAATACTTCTCTTCCATCGCTGGTTGTATATTCAGCAACTACTTTTTGTTCTTTTTCGCCTTCAACAATATATTGAATATTAGGGTTAAAGCAATCAAGCAAAAATAAGCTCCCTTCTTTGAGATGATTCTCAACCCTCTTTAACGTCTTAAATAAATCTTCATTTCTATATAAATGATGGATTGAATTGAATGGGATAAAAATAAAATCAAACTTTTCCTGCAAGTTTAATGTTCTAATATCTGCTTCAATGAAATTAATCTCTAATCCTGCTTCAGAAGCTTTTACCTTTGCCTGTTCAAGCATGGATGAAGTGTAATCAACCCCACAAATATTGTATCCTTCCTTTGCAATTGAAAGCGTAAGTCTGCCTGTACCACAGCAAAGTTCAAGTATCCTAGCATCCTTATTTTTCGGCAACCACTTTTTGTAAAATTGCAAATCAGACAGGAAGGTGTTTAATCCATCATAAATATTTGCGTCATAAATCAAATCACCTACCTTATAATCAGTATTCATCTTATCCCCATATTATAAACTATTAATTATCATTACTTTACAACTATCACCCTATTTCTTTCTCTTTTTCCACAACTGATAACTATTGATAATATTTTGCCACAAAACATAACTTCCCGGAGCAACAGAGGAAAGAGGATTCAAATATGTATGGGCCATCCAAATAGCTAAAATGGTATTCTTTTGCCCTAATGCCTGACCACCACTAATACGATCATTATACAAACTACCAAGTGTTTTTCCAAAAAAGAATTGCAGGCAGCAAACTACCAAAGCTGCAAGAGCAATCATGATTTCAGTTATCCCATCTGCCGAATCGTTAATTAAAGAAGAGAGGGTCTGTGCAGTAACAATAGCTAGAGATACAGCCCAAAGATAGAATGCCAGTTCGTGATAATTCAACAATGTACGGTGTACGCGAGGTACAAAACGTTGTAAAAACCATGCAACTAAAAAAGGACAAATCAATAAAGGGAAAACTTTACTCAATATCAACAAAAAAGAATCAAAGAAACTAATATCGGCATGTACCTCAATCAATGGAAACAAAATCGGAACAGCAATAGCAGCACCAATATTACCGATCAATGTATAAGTAGTCAAGCTGGCAGCACTCCCCCCTAATTTAGAAGTAATTACAGCAGCAGCAGTAGCTGTAGGGCAAATAATACAAACCATTGCTCCTTCTGCTACAATCTTATTAAAACGGAAAAGAAGTAAATAAACAGCAATAGCTCCAAATATCTGAATCAAAAGTAACCATAAATGCAGAGGCTTCGGCTTTAAATCACGAGGAGACACCTTACAAAAAGTGAGTAGCAACATGGTAAAAATAAGTACCGGAGTCAAGAAAGAAAGAGTGATAAATAATGGATAACCAACGGCCCCCACCAACATGGCAATGGGCAATGTCCAATTCTTCAGGAACTTAAGCATCGCTATATCATTTATAATTTTAAAACACAAAGTAACAACGAATCATGGAAATAAACCCATGAAATATGGAAAAAAATACAAAACTTAATAGTGAATAGCAAGTTTTCAGCAAAATTCTGCTACATTTGCATCGTCATTCCATATAAAATGAGACGTCATAGATACTACATATTATATACATTCATTTGCCTTTGGCTACTTAGCTCCCCGCTTTGTATCAGTAATTCATGGGCAAAAGACTTTGTTGTCGTGATTGACCCCGGGCACGGTGGGCATGATCCTGGAGCCGTAGGTAAGATTTCTAAAGAAAAGAATATCAACTTGAACGTTGCATTAAAGCTGGGAAACATGATCAAAAAAAACTGTGATGATGTGAAAGTAATCTTTACCCGCACTAAAGATGTATTTATCCCACTGAATCGTCGTGCAGAAATAGCCAATAATGCCAAAGCCGATCTGTTTATTTCCATACATACCAACGCATTAGCCAATAACCGCACTGCCAAAGGTGCATCCACCTGGACGCTCGGTCTTGCCAAATCGGACGCTAACCTCGCTGTTGCACAACGTGAGAATTCAGTAATCCTTTACGAAAGTGATTATAAAACCCGTTATGCCGGCTTTAATCCCAACTCGGCCGAGTCGTATATCATCTTTGAATTTATGCAGGATAAATATATGGAGCAAAGTGTGCATTTGGCGTCCCTGGTACAAAAACAATTCCGCCATACCTGCAAGCGAGTAGATCGTGGAGTGCACCAAGCCGGATTTCTTGTACTAAAAGCAAGCGCAATGCCAAGTATCCTGGTAGAACTGGGATTTATTTCAACTCCTGAAGAAGAACGTTATCTCAACTCCGAAGAAGGAACCGGTACATTGGCTAAAGGAGTCTATCGTGCTTTTCTTACTTATAAGAAAGAACATGAGATTCGCCTGACAGGTGTCAGCCGTACTATCATTCCTGATGACGAAGAGATGTCGGAGAACGAACTGGCAGCCACACAGCCCAAAGAAGAAAAACCAGACAGTGCACCAGTCCAAACGGAGTTGGTAGCACAAGCTAAACCACAGCAACGTCCTATCACAGTAGAAAGTGCAACAAATAGTGGAGAAATAACGTTTAAAATACAGATACTAACTTCGTCAAGTCCACTGACCAAAAACGATAAACGTTTAAAGGGATTGAAAGACGTAGATTATTATAAAGAAAAAGGATTGTATAAGTACACTTATGGAGCCTCAACCGATTATAATAAAGTATTAAGAAGTAAACGTGCTATTACAGATAAATTTAAGGATGCTTTTATTATAGCTTTCCGGGATGGAGAAAAAATGAATATTAACGCAGCAATTGCAGAGTTTAAAAAGAAACGAAATAAATAAGAGAACAGAAATGAAATACATTACAAAAGAAGTCAGAATAGGAATAGCGGGAATCATTGCCCTGTGTATACTCGTTTATGGTATCAACTATCTGAAGGGAATCAATATGTTCAAACCTTCAAGTTATTTCTATGTAAAATTCCAGAATGTAAACGGATTGGCTAAATCAAGCCCCGTTTTCGCTGACGGAGTACGCGTCGGTATTGTACGTGACATTTATTATGACTACAATCAAGCTGAAAATGTAATAGTAGAAGTAGAATTGGATACAGAGCTCCGCATCCCTAAAGGAAGTTCTGCCGAATTGGTATCCGAATTGATGGGTGGTGTAAGAATGAATATCCTTCTGGCAAATAATCCCCGGGAAAAATATGCGATAGGAGACACAATCCCAGGTAAATTGAATAATGGAATGATGGAAAGTGTAGCTGCACTCATGCCACAGATAGAACAAATGTTACCGAAATTGGATTCTATTATGATCTCCCTAAATACCATCCTGAACAACCAAAGCATTCCCGCCACGCTGCACTCTGTAGAAAAGACTGCTGCTAATCTTGAAGTAGCAAGTGGACAACTAAAGGTATTAATGGGACGCGATATTCCACAGTTGACAGGTAAACTAAATACAATCGGAGATAACTTTATTACCATCAGTGGAAACCTAAAGGAAATAGATTATGCTACTACATTCAAGGAAATTGAACAAACACTAGCCAACGTAAAAATGGTTACAGAAAAGCTTAACAGCAAAGACAACACAGTAGGATTGTTACTAAACGATCCGCAACTTTACAACAATCTGAATGCAACAACTGCTAATGCTGCAAGCCTGCTTGAGGACTTAAAAGAACACCCCAAACGATATGTACACTTCTCTTTATTTGGAAAGAAAGATAAGTAAGAAATTAGCGTTATATAGATTTTATCTAAATAACATCACATCCAATTGCAAGTCTTAAAAGCTTTGAAAAGTGCATAGATAGACTGAAAGAAATAAAATATAGGAATACTTATTTAAATATCTTTTTCCTGCGATATCACCATAACATTCTATTAGACAGAATATTATAAAAAAGCAATAGCCCCAACAATGGGGCTATTTTATCGGAGGATCATAAGTATCTGAAAGTAAAGACATTATTCTTTCAGCGAGAAACACAAGAAAAAATAGATTTGTTTTTCTCAAATAAGATTCCCAATTTTGCAAACGTAGAAGTTTTGCTTAATTAATAAATGTATTATAGCCGTTATGAGTGAATCCAATCATGTCGGGCTGTGGAACCGCTGTCTTGAAATAATTAGAGACAATGTTCCCGAATCGACATATAAAACTTGGTTTGTTCCCATCGTACCATTAAAATATGAGGACAAAACGTTAATCGTACAAGTACCCAGCCAGTTTTTCTATGAATTTCTGGAAGATAAATTCGTGGACTTGTTACGCAAGACTTTGTATAAAGTCATAGGCGAAGGAACCAAGTTAATGTATAATGTAATGGTAGACCGGACTTCAATACCGAATAAAACGGTAAATCTTGAAGCCAGTAACCGTTCTATAGCCGTGCCACAAACAAGTGTAATTCGTGGTAGTGGCAATAAAGCACCCAACCTATTACATGCTCCTGCACCGCAAGACCTGGACCCACATTTAAACCCCAATTATAATTTTGAAAACTTCATTGAAGGATACAGTAACAAGCTATCAAGAAGCGTTGCTGAGGCCGTAGCTCAAAATCCGGCTGGTACTGCCTTCAATCCCTTGTTTTTACATGGTGCATCAGGAGTAGGAAAAACTCACCTGGCCAATGCCATCGGAACAAGAATAAAAGAACTGTATCCCGGAAAAAGAGTATTGTATGTATCAGCACATCTTTTTCAGGTACAATATACCGACTCTGTTCGTAATAATACTACAAACGATTTCATCAACTTCTACCAGACAATCGATGTACTGATTATTGACGATATTCAAGAATTTGCAGGCGTTACCAAAACGCAGAATACTTTCTTCCATATTTTTAATCATCTGCACCAAAACGGCAAGCAATTGATTCTAACTTCTGACCGTGCACCTGTATTATTACAAGGAATGGAGGAGCGCCTTCTTACCCGTTTTAAATGGGGAATGGTAGCTGAATTAGAAAAACCAACGGTAGAATTACGCAAGAATATTCTGCGTAATAAAATTCATCGTGATGGATTACAGTTCCCTCCGGAAGTTATTGAATATATTGCAGAGAATGTAAATGAAAGTGTACGCGACCTTGAAGGTATCGTTATTGCTATCATGGCACGTTCTACTATTTTCAATAAAGAAATAGACCTCGATCTGGCGCAACACATTGTACGTGGTGTTGTTCGTAATGAAGCCAAAAGCATTGGTATTGATGATATCATCAATGTGGTATGCAAACATTTCGGACTAGATACTACTGCCATTCATACTAAATCACGAAAAAGAGAAGTGGTACAAGCTCGTCAGGTAGCAATGTATCTGGCCAAAACACATACAGATTTCTCTACTTCAAAGATTGGCAAGTTTATTGGTAATAAAGATCATGCAACTGTACTCCATGCCTGTAAAACCGTAAAAGGACAGTGCGAAGTAGACAAAAGCTTCCGTTCTGACCTGGAGAATATAGAATCATTACTAAAAAAGAAAGGAAATTAAATAAAAAAAGAGAGGCAATATCGTAATATAAGTATTGCCTCTCTTTTTTTTATTGTTTATATAAACCCTTGCTGTTTCAACACCTTCAACAGATTCTCAGACATAAACTCATTATCCTTTTTCGTATAACGGACATCTGTAAACACCTGAGCCAACGTTTCCTTCCGGTTTTCTTCTACAAATTGTTTACTTTCAGGTAACGACTCCTTGTAAGCATACAGTTTATCAATATCCTTCTCCGTATAATCATGATAATGCTCCTCATGAATAGCAGCCTCTAAAGGCAATCGATCTACTTGGGCAGGAATACCATCGGGATAACCTACCGTCACTGTAGTTATCGGGAAAACAAGTTCCGGAAGCTTCAAGATATCAATAATCATTTGTGGATTATAAGTAGTAGTACCCAAATAGCAAATACCCAATCCTGCTTCTTCTGCCAATGTGCAGAAAGTTTGTGCTACCAGCAATGTATCCATCGCCGCGTTCATAAATGACATCAAGTTATTATACCCCGGTATTGCTTTACGTTGCTCGCACCATTTTGTGAAACGGCGAAAGTCTGCGCAAAATGTAAGTACTACCGGTGCTCCTTTCACCATTGGTTGATTAAAGTGTGCAGGAGAAAGTTTTTCTTTCATTTCGCTGTCACGTGTGATAACAACGCTATATAACTGCATTCCTCCCATAGTAGAAGCACGGAAAGAAGCTTCAAGCAAATCATTTAACAAATCAGATGAAATATCTTTTTGTAAGTACTTTCTGATTGTTCTTCTATTCTTAACGGTCTCAATCATATCTTTTTTCCTGCAAAGATATAAAAAGAATTTTTATTTTGCCATTCATGCTAAATAGATTAATTTTCTTTTTGGAAAACTTTAAGCATTGAACAAAACAACCATTTTATTGTTTATCAATAGCTTATCATTTAGAAATGGAAAACTTGCAGCCATCCAGCAATTTGTCTCATTTTTATTTTGATATACCAAAAAACATTCATAGCTTTGCAGCACGTTTGTTAATGATAGGTAAGCTTCTACACATTTTCTTATTTATTAAAGTAATCTAAGACACATACCAACGTGGAAAAACAAATTTATTCTTACGAAGAATCCTTTGAAGAATCTTTACGTTATTTCAAAGGAGACGAACTTGCTGCCAGAGTTTGGGTAAACAAATACGCAGTTAAGGATTCTTTCGGAAATATTTACGAGAAATCTCCGGAAGACATGCATTGGAGAATTGCAAATGAAGTGGCACGTATCGAAGCCAAGTATACAAATGGCCTTAGTGCAGAAGAATTATTCAACCTGCTCGACCACTTTAAATACATTGTTCCCCAGGGTAGCCCAATGACAGGTATTGGTAATGACTATCAAGTAGCTTCATTATCCAACTGTTTCGTAATTGGAGTAGATGGTGCAGCTGACTCCTATGGTGCTATCATCAAAATTGACGAAGAGCAAGTACAATTAATGAAAAGACGTGGGGGTGTAGGTCATGATCTTTCACATATCCGCCCTAAAGGCTCTCCGGTAAAAAACTCGGCACTGACTTCCACTGGATTGGTTCCTTTCATGGAACGTTATTCTAACTCCACCCGCGAAGTGGCACAGGACGGACGTCGGGGTGCATTAATGTTGAGCGTATCTATCAAACATCCGGATTCAGAAGCATTTATTGACGCTAAGATGACGGAAGGAAAAGTAACCGGAGCCAATGTTTCCGTAAAATTGGACGATGCATTTATGCAGGCCGCAGTAGAAGAGAAACCTTACATACAGCAATATCCGATTGATTCGGCCAATCCAACTACCACTAAAGAAATTGATGCTTCTACCTTATGGAAAAAGATAGTGCACAATGCATGGAAATCAGCAGAACCGGGTGTATTGTTTTGGGATACAATTATCCGTGAGTCTGTACCCGATTGTTATGCAGACCTGGGATACAAAACCGTTTCGACTAATCCTTGCGGCGAAATCCCTTTATGCCCTTACGACTCTTGCCGTTTGCTGGCTATCAACCTTTACTCATACGTGGTTAATCCGTTCAAGCCAGATGCTTACTTCGATTTCGATCTGTTCAAGAAACATGTGGCACTTGCGCAGCGTATCATGGATGATATTATCGACCTTGAACTTGAAAAGATCGAGCGTATCATGAAGAAAATAGACGAGGACCCAGAAAACAGTGAGGTAAAACGTACCGAACGCGAACTATGGGAAAAGATCTATAAGAAGAGCGGTCAGGGAAGACGTACCGGTGTAGGTATTACCGCCGAAGGTGACATGCTTGCCGCGTTGGGTCTGCGATACGGTACAGAAGAAGCGACGGAATTCTCTGAAGAAGTTCATAAAACTGTAGCTCTTTGCGCTTATCGCTCGTCAGTGGAAATGGCCAAAGAACGCGGTGCCTTTGAAATATACGATACAGAACGCGAAAAGAATAACCCGTTCATCAATCGTTTGCGCGAAGCAGATCCGGAACTGTATGAAGATATGAAAAAGTACGGACGCCGTAACATAGCCTGTCTTACTATCGCTCCAACCGGAACAACAAGTCTGATGACGCAAACAACTTCGGGCATAGAGCCTGTGTTCCTGCCTGTATACAAACGTCGCAGAAAAGTAAATCCGAACGATACCAATGTCCATGTTGACTTTGTAGACGAAACGGGAGATGCCTTTGAAGAATATATCGTATTCCATCATAAGTTTGTGACCTGGATGGAAGCTAACGGATACGACCCTGCTAAACGTTATTCTCAGGAGGAAGTCGACGAACTGGTAAGCAAATCACCCTATAATAAAGCTACTTCTAACGACGTAGACTGGTTAATGAAGGTAAAAATGCAAGGACGTATCCAGAAATGGGTAGACCACTCCATCAGTGTAACGATTAATCTGCCAAACGATGTAGACGAGGATCTCGTAAACCGTTTGTATGTGGAAGCTTGGAAATCGGGCTGTAAAGGTTGTACAGTATACCGCGACGGTTCACGTTCAGGAGTATTGATCTCTGCCAAACCTGAAAAGAAAGAGGGCTTGCCTCCTTGCAAACCACCTACCGTAGTTGAAACCCGCCCATCTGTATTGGAAGCCGACGTAGTACGTTTCCAGAATAATAAAGAGAAATGGGTAGCATTGGTAGGTTTACTCGATGGACATCCTTATGAAATATTCACCGGTTTGCAGGATGATGACGAAGGTATCTTCATTCCGAAGAGTGTCGTTTGCGGACGCATTATTAAGAATGTGGACGAAAACGGAAACAAACGTTATGACTTCCAGTTTGAGAACAAGCGCGGATATAAGATGACAATCGAAGGTCTGTCCGAGAAGTTTAACAAGGAATACTGGAACTATGCAAAACTGATTTCCGGAGTGCTTCGTTACAGAATGCCAATTGAACAGGTTATCAAACTGGTAGGTTCGCTACAACTGGATAGTGAAAATATCAATACCTGGAAAAACGGTGTGGAACGTGCATTGAAGAAATATATCCAGGATGGTACGGAAGCCAAAGGCAAGAAGTGCCCGAACTGCGGAAACGAAACATTAGTTTATCAGGAAGGATGCCTGATATGTACGACGTGTGGGGCTTCAAGGTGTGGGTAAATTGATATTCTTTCTTTTGCCTTGATGCAAAAGAAAGAACCAAAGAAAAGATCAAGGCTGCATTTACTTCGCTACAAAACTCCGGTAAAAAGCTAAAGGGGCTCGAACTCGCTTCGCTCAGACAATCGCCCCTTTGACGCTTTTTGCCGGAGTTTTGTTTAACGCTACGTAAATGAGGCCGAGGAACCATTCGGCAGGAATGCGCTGATATGGTATGAATGAGACTAAATCATGGAGCGATTTATTTGCTATCTGTTACAGAATAAAAGATAGATAGGTTCTAAGATTCTATCTGCAAATAGAATCTTAAAGCATAACCAAAAGAATCAAACAATCCCCCTGCCCTATCATAACCGTTGCGGCCTCATTTTTTCTCCGTTAAGCGAACGCCCGTAGTGAAGCGTTAAAAAGGGGCGATTGTCTGAGCGAAGCGAGTTCGAGCCCCTTTAGCGGAACGAAGGAAGTGAGTAGGAGAAAAAATGCAGCCTTGATCTTTTCTTTTGGTATCTTTTCTTTTGCATCAAGGCAAAAGAAAAGTACATCCCAACACAAACGTTTGCATAACATTTTAAATTACTTCTAAGAATTCAGATACACAATATATAAAAAGAATGTCTTATACTTGCATAATCAATCGTTCATAATCAAAATCTAATATATATGATAGTATCATTTAATATTGAATATCGTACCAGCTGGGGAGAAGAAGTAAGAGTCACGGGCTCCATCCCCGAATTGGGAGAAGACAATCCCGAATGCTCCATTCCCCTTCACACTGTAGATGGAATTCACTGGACAGCAGAGACTGAAATACAAGTCCCCAATGAAGCATTTGTGAACTATAGTTATCTCATCTGGCAAGACGGGAAAGTGGTCCGCAATGAGTGGAATAGTTTTCCCCGCCGCCTATATCTAACAGATGACAGTAAGAAAAGATACTGCATCAATGACTGTTGGAAGAATCTTCCGGAACAGCAGTACTTCTATAGTTCAGCTTTTACCGAATCATTGCTGGCACATCACAGTAGAGCAGGCGTACCTCAAAGTTACAAAAAAAGCTTAGTGATAAAAGCATATGCTCCACGCATCAACGAAGACTATTGTGTGGCTATCTGCGGCAATCAGAAAGTAT
Organism: Bacteroides sp. K03; assembly: GCF_019734355.1. NCBI lineage: Bacteria > Pseudomonadati > Bacteroidota > Bacteroidia > Bacteroidales > Bacteroidaceae > Bacteroides > Bacteroides sp. K03. Next base: position 32,488 of record NZ_JAASHC010000007.1, on the reverse strand, counting down.
TGGGCGATTGGAATCCTGACAAAGCATTGTTAATGAGTGATATCAATTTCCCAGAATGGCAGGCTGAGATGGATGCAAGCAAACTTAAATTCCCGCTGGAATACAAATTCATTCTCTACAATAAAAAGGAGAAACGTGCCGAAACATGGGAAAATAATCCAAATCGCTATATGGCTAACCCGGAATTGAAAGCGAACGAAACGCTTGTCATCTCCGACCGGTACGTCTATTTTAATATCCCCGCATGGAAAGGTGCCGGCGTTGCTGTGCCCGTATTCTCGTTAAAATCAGATAAGAGCTTTGGCGTAGGAGACTTCGGAGACCTGAAACGCATGGTTGACTGGGCTGTAAGTACGAACCAGAAAATAGTACAGATCCTGCCAATTAACGATACGACGATGACTCACACCTGGACGGACTCTTATCCGTACAACAGTATCTCTATCTATGCTTTTCACCCCATGTATGCCGATCTCAAAAAGATGGGTACACTGAAAGACAAAGAAGCAGCTGCCGCCTTTAATCAAAAGCAGAAAGAGCTGAATGCACTTTCTACAATTGACTACGAAGCAGTGAATCAGACAAAGTGGGAATACTTCCGTCTTATCTTCTGCCAGGAAGGTGAAAAGGTGTTAGCTTCCAAGGCATTCAAGAAATTCTTTGAAGCCAACAAAGAGTGGTTGCAACCATACGCTGTATTCAGTTATCTGCGCGATGCTTTCAAAACGCCTAACTTCCGCGAATGGCCCCGCCATAACGTATACAACGCAGAGGAGATAGAAAAGATGTGCCAACCGGGAGCTGTCGATTATCCCTTTATCTCAATCTATTTCTATATCCAATTCAACCTACATCTGCAATTGCTTGAAGCGACTACATATGCCCGCGAAAACGGGGTAGTACTGAAAGGTGACATTCCTATCGGTATCAGCCGTAACAGTGTGGAAGCCTGGACGGAGCCCTACTATTTCAACCTCAACGGTCAAGCCGGTGCCCCACCCGATGACTTCTCTGTAAACGGCCAAAACTGGGGATTCCCAACCTATAACTGGGATGTTATGGAACAAGATGGTTACAGCTGGTGGATGAAACGTTTCCGTAAAATGGCGGAATACTTCGATGCCTACCGTATCGACCACATTTTAGGTTTCTTCCGTATCTGGGAAATACCGATGCATGCCGTTCACGGACTATTAGGACAGTTTGTACCCGCCCTGCCAATGAGCCGGGAAGAGATAGAAAGTTATGGACTTCCTTTCCGTGAAGAATTCCTGAAACCTTATATACACGAATATTTCTTAGGACAAGTGTTCGGACCACACACCGATTATGTGAAACAGACATTTATCGAGCCAACTGATACCTGGGAGGTATACCGTATGCGTGATGAGTTTGACACGCAACGTAAAGTAGAAGCCTTCTTTGCCGGAAAAACAGACGAGGATAGTATATGGATTCGTGACGGACTGTACGCACTGATCAGTGATGTATTGTTTGTCCCCGACCGTCAGGAAGCAGATAAATACCACCCGCGTATCAGCGTACAACACGACTTTATCTACCGTTCGCTGAACGACTGGGAAAAAGCTGCCTTCAACCGTTTGTACGATCAGTATTACTATCATCGCCATAACCAGTTCTGGCAGCAGCAAGCAATGAACAAGTTGCCACAGTTGACACAATCTACCCGTATGTTGGTATGCGGTGAAGATCTCGGCATGATCCCCGACTGCGTCCCGTGGGTAATGAACGACCTGCGCATTCTCAGTCTTGAGATACAGCGCATGCCAAAGAATCCAACTTATGAATTCGGTCATTTGAATGAATATCCGTACCGTTCTGTCTGTACCATCTCAACACACGACATGTCTACTTTACGTGGCTGGTGGGAAGAAGATTATCAGCAGACACAGCGTTACTACAACACCATGCTTGGTCATTACGGTGCTGCTCCGGCAGTAGCTACTCCGGAATTGTGCGAAGAAGTAGTCCGCAACCATCTGTACAGTAATTCCATCCTCTGCATCCTCTCTTTGCAGGACTGGTTGGCAATAGATGGAAAATGGCGTAATCCAAACGTACAGGAAGAACGTATCAATATACCTGCCAACCCACGGCACTATTGGCGCTATCGCATGCATCTGACGCTGGAACAGCTGATGAAAGCAGAAAGCCTGAACGAGAAAATAAAAGAGTTGATTAAACAGACAGGAAGAAAGCCGGAAAAATAAGCTCCTGTCATCTCCTGATTTTCATAAAAAGCGCCTCTCCCTATTAAATCAACCGGGAGAGGCGTTGTTATTATCAAGATATCCTGTATCTTTGCGGCCATAAAATGAGACAAACACAACAATGGAAGATAACAAAAGCAAACGCATTGACTTTGTAGACCTCACCAAGGGCGTTTGCATCATTCTGGTAGTTATGGCCCACATTGGCGGAGCATTTACCAGGTTTGATGAAGACTCCATGGTATCTTGTTTCCGCATGCCGCTTTATTTCTTCATATCCGGTATCTTCTTTAAATCTTATGAAGGCTTCTTAGGGTTCTTCCTTCGTAAAATCAACAAGCTACTTATCCCATTCACTTTTTTTTATGTCGGAGCTTTTCTGCTAAAGTATGTCGTATGGAAAATAGCCCCCGGTGTATTTCATCTGCCGGTACAATGGAGTGAATTACTTGTTGTGTTTCACGGGCACGATTTAATCAAGTTCAACCCTCCTATCTGGTTTCTGATTGCACTGTTCAATTGTAATATTCTATTCTATTTACTCCATTTCTTACGAGACAGACATCTGAAACTTGTATTCGCCCTCACTCTGCTCATCGGAGCAATCGGTTTCTTCATGGGGAAATACCGTTTTGAGCTGCCACTGTATGTAGATGTGGCCATGACAGCTCTGCCATTCTACGTTGCAGGTTTCTGGATACGCCGTTACAATTTCTTTCTCTTTCCGCATCGGCTCGACAAGCTGATCCCTCTGTTTATCATTGCCGCACTTGCCATCATGTATTTCGTTGCTTTCACCCCGGGGATGCGTACCAACAGTTATCATGGCAATATCTTCCAGTTCTATATAGCCGCTTTTGCGGGTATCTTTATGATTATGTTGCTGTGCAAGAGGGTAAAACACATACCTGTAGTCTCTTACTTAGGACGTTATTCGGTAATCACGCTTGGTATTCATGCACCGATACTTCATTTTTCCGGTCAGTTCGCATCACGGTATATTCATAACGAATGGGCATTAGCCTTCACACTGCTATTCATAACATTGGGCATCTGCATTGCCGTAACGCCCTTCTTCCTGAAAGTAATGCCCCAGGTGGTGGCGCAGAAAGATTTGATAAGAATCAGGTAAGAGTTCTATCCGGTTTGTTGTATCTTTGTAAAAGTATTCATCTTTTCAAGCCAAAATACAGTCATGAATATAAACGCCAGTTATATACATTTAGAGAATATACTCTTCTTTGCCCATCACGGAGTAGCTACACAAGAAACGATTGTGGGGAATGAGTTTTATATCAACCTGAGATTAAAAGTCGGTTTCGCACACGCCATTGAGACAGATGCAGTAGAGGATACGGTGAGTTATGCCGACGTATATACCCTATTGAAAGAAGAAATGGGAATCCCCTCCAAGCTGCTGGAACATGTATGCGGACGTATTGCAGAAAGATTATTCCGGGATTTTCCTGCCATTGAAGAAGTAGAAATAAAGTTGTCCAAACGGAATCCACCCATGGGAGCAGATATTGATGCGGCAGGTGTGGAGATGTTTTGCACCAGAAAATGAGCGATGAGGGGGAAGAATTTCACCCCATTATTGAGTACTTTTCCCCGGCTCCGGGGAAGGACATCCTCGGCTCCGGGGAGGAAGCTGTTCCCCGGAGCCGGGAATATCAGTCAAGAATCGATTGAATTCAGCATGGGGATAACGCAGAAGGGAACTCATTTTTGAGTCCCCCCATCGCCTGCCGAACCTCCCCGTGCGGGAAGCACTACTTCTTTTTCTTCCGTTTGTTTACCGATGCTACCGCTTCGGTCACTACCGGTTTATTTTCAAACCGCTTGGTATAGCCGGAATAATCGGGATGAGTCCGTTCATAATCGGGATCCATAAACAGAGGACTTGATATGATATGGTCAGCTGTAGAGCGGTTGCAGCAGAATACAATGTTCTCCACACCAGCCAAACGGGTCAATGCTTTCACATCCGTGTCGTGTGGTTGCAGCGTCATCGGATCAGTAAAGAAGAACAGATAATCGATCTCTCCGTCCACAATACGCGAACCCATCTGCTGGTCACCTCCCAACGGACCGGATTTCAGAATCGTAATATCCCATTCAACATCGGGATGCTTCTCTTTCAATGCTTCAAGAATCAGTGTGCCGGTTGTACCCGTACAATAGAACTTATGTCCCATCAACAGTTCTGAATTCCAAAGCACCCATTCAATCAGATCTCTTTTCATGGCATCATGTGCCACCAGACCTATTTTTCTTACTAACTTCTTTTCCATTTGCGTTATCCTTTAAAGTCAGACAATTGGGAGAAACGTTTCCGTCCCTTCACATAAAACTGCCACAAGATACTGCTTTTTATTCGTTCGGGAATAGAATCGACATAAGTTTTTCTCAGATTTTCTTCACGGGCCTTCAGGAAATAAGAACGAAGCCGCTTATATTCACTCCGTGCATAAAACACAGCTTTAACATTACCCAACTGCCCTTTCAATAAGTATTGAAGGGCGGCTACATAGTCGAGAAAAGCCCGTACGCGCATCACCTTATTCAGCTCCTGTGGAGGAAGATTTTTATAAAGCATGACAAGATTATTACGAAAATTGAGATAAGTCTTCCGTGGACTCTCTTTTTTCAGAGTTGCCGCCCCCACATGATAGACAACACTTTGAGGGATACAAACAATACTCCTCCCGCGTGAGCGAAGCCGCCAGCAAAGATCTATCTCTTCCATATGGGCAAAAAAGCGGGCATCGAGTCCACCTGCATCCATATAATCCGCCCGGCGGATAAACAAAGCTGCTCCCGTAGCCCAAAATACTGGAGCAATCGTATCATACTGCCCCCGGTCCTCTTCCACTTCATTCATCACACGTCCCCGGCAAAAAGGATAGCCGTAACGGTCTATGTATCCACCAGCCGCACCAGCATATTCAAACATCTGCTTCTGTCGCCAACTACGTATTTTGGGCTGGCAGGCAGCTACTTCAGGATGGGCATCCATATAGCTGACAAGTGGTTCGAGCCAATTCTCCGTTACTTCTACATCCGAATTAAGCAGAACCACATATTCTGCATCCACCTTTTGCAAAGCAAGATTGTATCCTTCTGCAAAGCCGTGGTTCTCTTCCAACAAGATCAAACGAGCCATTGGGAAATCATCCCGAAGCATGGCAACAGAAGAATCCGTAGAACCATTATCGGCCACACAAACCTCTATATCATCACTATCGGAATGGCAAAGTACCGACGGAAGAAAAGAGCGAAGCATTTCACAACCGTTCCAGTTTAATATAACAACAGATATCTTTTTCATAGTCTTTATAGAATAGTGCCTTTCAATGCTGTACCATCTTCATTAAGCTCTCCCAGCAATACATTGACCATTTTGTTATCCAACGAAGGGTCATTTTCCACTTCTACCCGGATATAATTGGCTGTAAAACCATGCATCGGCATGCCCGCCTTGGTCTTTTCCATAAGTACAGGCATTGTCTGCCCGATGTGACGGACATAAAAAGCCTGCGTTTTTTCGTCCGAAAGAGCCAGTAACCTCTGGCTACGCTTATGCTTTTCTTCGGGAGCTACCACATAATCTATCTTCAAAGCCTGAGTACCGGGACGTTCCGAATAACTGAATACATGCAGCTGGGTCACGTCCAATCCGGCAATAAAGCGGTAGGCATCTTCAAAATATTCCTCCGTTTCGCCACGTGTACCCACAATTACATCTACTCCAATAAAGGCATCGGGCATCACTTCCTTGATCTTCTTTATTTTGGAAGCAAACAAAGCCGTGTCATAACGACGCCGCATTAACTTCAGTACATCATCCGATCCGGATTGCAAGGGTATATGGAAATGTGGCATGAATCTGCGGGAATGGGATACGAATTCAATAATTTCATCCGTCAGCAAATTGGGTTCTATGGAAGAAATCCGATAACGCTCAATGCCTTCCACTTCATCCAGCGCTTTCACCAGATCAAAGAAAGTCTCTCCGGTAGTTTTACCAAAATCACCAATATTCACACCTGTAAGTACAATCTCTTTTCCACCTTCGGCAGCTGCCTGACGAGCTTGCTCTACCATAGAAGCAATCGTTCCGTTCCGGCTCCGCCCGCGGGCAAAGGGAATCGTACAATAAGAGCAGAAATAATCACAGCCATCCTGTACCTTCAGGAAAAAACGAGTACGATCCCCGCGTGAACATGAAGGTGCAAACGAACGAATATCTTTTGTAGCCGTTGTATACGCTTCTCCGGCTTTATGCTTTTGCAAATCGCCCAAATACTGAAGCAGATCCTTCTTTTGCTCAGCGCCCAGCACAACATCAACTCCCTCAATCTTCGCCACATCGCCCGGCTTAAGCTGCGCATAACATCCCGTCACCACAACAAAAGCTCCCGGATGCTGTTTCACCAACCGATGAATAGCCTGCCGACATTTCTTATCTGCCATCTCCGTCACCGAACATGTATTAACCACACAAATATCCGCACGCTCACCTTTACGTGCCGTACGCACACCTGCTTCACGCAGGATTTTACCAATAGTCGAGGTCTCTGAGAAATTCAATTTGCAGCCTAAAGTATAGTAAACAGCTGTCTTATCCTGAAATACAGTGGTATCTATCATAATTTTAACAAACGCATATTGGATGCAAAGTTACACAATCTATGAGAATTAAGTATTAAAAATTAGGAATTAACAACTAAAGGATTTAACCTCTCCACAGACTTTAATTACTATTTTTTAATTCCTAATTAAATTATTATTCCTATTTTTGCACAATTCACTAAAAAACGTGCAATGATAAAAGAGAATTTTATTAAGCTATACGAAAATAGCTTTCAAGAAAACTGGGACCTGCCTTGTTATACCGACTATGACGAGGACTCTGGTTACACATACGGGCAAGTGGCTGAAGAGATAGCCCGCCTCCATCTATTATTCAGACATTGTAGCCTCCGACGTGGTGATAAAATAGCCGTTATCGGAAAAAATAATGCCCGATGGTGCATCGCTTATATGGCAACAATCACCTATGGCGCAATCATCGTGCCGATTCTTCAGGACTTCAATCCGAACGATGTACACCATATTGTGAATCATTCGGAATCTGTTTTTCTCTTTACCAGCGATACCATTTGGGACAATCTCGAAGAAGAAAAACTGACCGGACTCCGCGGTGTATTTTCGCTTACTGATTTCCGCTGCCTGTATCAGCGCGACGGCGAAACGATACAGAAATTCATCAAGCATCTGGACAATGAAATGCACCGTGCATACCCCAAAGGATTCCACCGGGAAGATGTGCAATATACCACGCTTTCCAACGATAAAGTCATGTTGCTGAACTATACCTCCGGTACCACAGGCTTCAGTAAAGGCGTCATGCTGACAGGAAACAATCTTGCAGGAAATGTCACCTTCGGAATCCGCACCGAATTACTGAAAAAAGGAGATAAAGTACTCTCCTTCCTTCCGTTAGCACATGCTTATGGTTGTGCGTTCGATTTTCTGACGGCCACGGCTGTAGGTACGCACGTCACCCTGCTCGGCAAAACCCCTTCTCCGAAGATCATAATGAAAGCTTTCGAGGAAGTAAAACCCAATCTGATTATTACTGTTCCGCTCGTTATCGAAAAGATATACAAAAATACAATCCAGCCTCTTATCAATAAAAAAGGTATGAAATGGGCATTAAGTATACCCTTACTTGATAGCCAGATTTATGGTCAGATTCGTAAAAAGCTGATCGATGCATTAGGAGGACGTTTCAAAGAAATTATCATTGGCGGAGCCGCTATGAACCCGGAAGTAGAAGAATTCTTTCACAAGATCAAATTCCCATTTACTATTGGTTACGGAATGACAGAATGCGGTCCGCTCATCAGTTATGCCCCATGGAATGAATTTATCCCTACCTCTTCCGGTAAGATACTTGACATTATGGAAGCACGCATTTACAAAGAAAATCCCGAAGCCGAAACAGGAGAAATCCAGGTACGGGGTGAGAATGTTATGACCGGTTATTACAAAAATCCGGATGCTACCAAGGAAGTATTCACCGAAGACGGTTGGCTGCGTACAGGTGACTTGGGAACCATGGATGCCAATGGCAATATCTTCATTCGCGGACGATTGAAAACGATGATTTTAAGTTCGAGCGGACAAAATATATTCCCGGAAGAAATCGAAGCCAAACTAAATAACCTGCCTTTCATTCTCGAAAGTCTTGTTATTGAAAGAAATAAGAAGTTGGTAGCCCTTGTATATGCAGATTACGAGTCTTTAGATTCATTAGGCCTCAATCAACCGGACAATTTAAAGACCATCATGGATGAAAATCTGAAGAATCTGAATGCAACTGTAGCCAACTATGAGAAGATAAGTCAAATACAACTCTACCCAACAGAATTTGAAAAAACACCTAAGAGAAGTATTAAACGCTATCTATATAATAGTATAGCAGTGAATTAGGTATGTTTTAAAACATGTTGTGAGACAAATAGAAAGTGTACTTCAAAAAAAAATATAAAAAAAGTTGGCTTTTCGAGAACAACGTATTCTAAAAGTACATATCTTTGCAGCGTTTTAATAAGCAATTGATTGTATTACAGATTTTAAAAGCAAAGAAAATGAAAAAATTAGTTTTAGTATTCGCAGCTATCGCAGCAGTATCATTCGCATCTTGTGGAAACAAAGCAGCTGAAGCAGCAAAAGCAGAAGCAGATTCTATCCGTATCGCTGACTCAATCGCAGCAGTAGAAGCAGCAGCAGCTGAAGCAGCAGCGGCAATGGATACAGTAACTGTTGATAGCGTAACAGTAACAGAAACTGTAGTAGCTGAATAATTTTAGCTCTGAGAGAATTGAAAGTCTGGCGTGTAAAACACGAACAGACTTTTTTTTGTGCCTTAACCTCCCCCTTTCCGCCCAACATAAAAAAAAATACACTTAGCAGGTACTCGATATATACCCCATATTGAATATTTCCAATTAACACTATTAACAGATATCTGAAATACAGAAATTCTTTATTATAAAAGTACGTACTTTACATACTCAAGAATACGTTTATCTGGAACATAAAAGTACCTATTTAACACTCTATTAAATACTATTCTTTATATCGGATACATTAGATTATTTCCAAATTGAATATCAACCAATTACAGTTAAACAAGACTTTTCTTCCACCTCATCCTACAAATCTTCAAAAGAGATAGTTATCTTTTAAGCAAGCTCCCCTCCCCCTGACCTTGGCACATAAAAAAAGCCCAATCTCTTTCGAGATCAGGCTTCTTTATATTTAGTAAGTTCCAAATCTTATTCAGCAACCACTTCAAAAGGAATTTCTACAGAAACTTCCTTATGCAGTTTTACGATAGCCTTATAAGAACCAACTTCTTTTACTGCATCTTTTACTACGATTATCTTTCTGTCGATTTCGTGGCCTAACTTTGCCAGTGCTTCAGCAATCTGAATGTTACTTACAGAACCGAAAATAGTTCCCGTAGAGCTAACTTTAGTTGCAATAGTCAGAGAAACACCCTCCAATTTAGCAGCAATTGCTTCAGCATCTTTCTTGATTTTCTCAAGTTTATGAGCACGCTGTTTCAAGTCTTCAGCCAACATTTTCTTTGCAGAAGGAGAAGCGATGATAGCTTTTCCAGTCGGGATCAAATAGTTACGACCATAACCAGACTTAACAGTTACGATGTCATTCTTATAACCCAAGTTTACTACGTCTTCTTTCAATATAATTTCCATACTTTTCCTCCTTCTTATTTCATCATGTCAGTTACATAAGGCAATAATGCCAGGTGACGTGCTCTCTTCACAGCCTGCGCAATACGACGTTGGAACTTCAAAGAAGTACCTGTGATACGGCGCGGAAGGATTTTACCCTGTTCATTCAAGAATTTCTTCAAGAATTCAGGATCTTTGTAGTCGATATAACGAATACCACTCTTTTTGAAACGGCAGTATTTTTTCTTCTTAACGTCTACTGAAGGCGGAGTCAAATATCTGATTTCTGATTGAACTTGTTGTGCCATGATTAATCCTCCTTTTTGCTTGATTTAACACTTCTTCTTTTTGCAGCATATTCTGCAGCGTACTTATCCATCTTGAAAGTCAAGAAACGGATAACACGTTCGTCACGACGGAAATTCAACTCCAACTTGTCAATGACAGTCGGATCTGCGTTGAACTCGATTAGTTGATAGAAACCTGTAGACTTCTTCTGGATAGGATAAGCCAACTTCTTCAGTCCCCAGTTCTCTTCATTGATAATCTCAGCACCCTCAGCCTGGAGGATACCTTTGAATTTTTCTACCGCTTCCTTCATCTGAACATCAGATAAAACGGGAGTTAAAATGAAAACGGTTTCGTATTGATTCATACTCGTTTAATTAAATAAATAAATTATTTGATTTAAAAATGCGGGTGCAAAGTTAGGCATTTTATTGTGAACTACAAACTTTTAATCTTTTTTTGTATCACAAGATAGGAATTTACACAGAAGAGCTATACCTTTGCAAAGTTGTTGAAACAATAATTTCATGATAGAACAATTTAACTTTGACATCCGGCTTATTTTTGCCATTCTTAATGGCAAAGTTTCCGCGGCTATAAACCGGAAACTGTATCGTAACTTCCGTCAGGGCGGTTTGGAAATCAGTCCTGAACAATGGACCGTACTCATTTTTCTTTGGGAAAAAGACGGAGTTACACAACAAGAGTTGTGTAATGCAACTTTTAAAGATAAACCCAGTATGACCCGATTGATAGATAATATGGAACGTCAACATCTGGTTGTCCGCATTTCGGACAAAAAAGACCGCCGTACCAATCTCATCCACTTAACCAAAACCGGCAAGGAGCTGGAAGAAGAAGCACGCATTATAGCCAATCGTACCCTTATGGAAGCCCTAAAAGGCATCAGTGTGGAAGAATTAAGTGTGAGCCAGGAGGTCTTGAGAAAAATATTCTTCAATACAAAAGATTAAGCACCGGTAAGTATGTAAAAACAGACTATTTACGCTGATTAATAGTTTTTTTGCATAAATAATTTCGCCCGTTAAAGAATTATGCTTTAATTTGTGACCATGAATAAAATAATCTATTAAAATACACACACATGAAAGTCTTATTAAAGAATTTAGGATTAATATTAATTTTGGTCGGAGTAATCATTCTGATCGCCTGCTCCCTGACTGGTAATGTAAATAACAATACTATTTTGGGAACTTCTGTACTTTTAGTAGTACTGGGTCTTGTTTCTTATATTGTCATCAATAAGAAAATAGCAGATTAATATTTTAATGGAATTAAAAAAAGGTCCGGAAATGAATATTTCCGGACCTTTTTTAGTTTCGTTTCTCCTCTTCTTCTTAGTTTTCAACTTCGGGAGTAATTAATTTGTATCCTTTTCCATGAATGTTGATAATCTCAATAGAGTCATCTTCTTTCAGGTGTTTACGCAATTTAGTGATGTACACATCCATACTACGCGCATTGAAATAGTTGTCATCAATCCAGATAGTCTTTAAAGCGAAGTCACGTTGCAAAATTTCGTTAGCATGTGCACAAAGCAAACCAAGTAACTCAGATTCTTTGGTAGTCAGTTTCGTCTGCTTTCCTTCTGAAGCAAGAATCTGCTTCTGAGTATCAAAGGTAAACTTACCAATCTTATAGATGTTACTTTCCTTATTTTTCTTTCCGCGTACGCGTCTCAGAATAGCTTCGATTCTGAAAGTAAGTTCTTCCATACTAAACGGCTTGGTGATATAATCATCCGCACCAATTTTAAATCCTTCCAGAATATCTTCTTTCAGTGTTTTTGCAGTCAGGAAGATAATAGGAATTTCGGCATTAGCAGCACGAACATCCTGTGCCAAAGTAAATCCGTCTTTTTTAGGCATCATTACGTCAAACACGCACAAGTCATATTTATTCTTCAAGAAAGCCTTATAACCAGCTTCCCCATCGGGATACAACTCAGCAGAATAACCTTTTGCCTGTAAATATTCTCTTAAAAGCATGCCAAGATTTTCATCATCTTCGCACAATAAAATACGCAGTTTCTCGTCCATATCAATCATTTTTTAATAAAGGTAATGCAATTATAAATTTAGTTCCTACATTCAATTCGCTCTCTGCCCGAATGGTTCCTTTATGGTCCTGAATAATCTTCTTCACATAGGCCAATCCCAATCCGAAGCCCTTTACATCGTGCAGATTACCTGTATGCACGCGATAGAACTTATCGAACACCTTTTTAAGGTTTTCTTTCTTTATACCAATACCGTTGTCCTGTATAGAAATCATCAACTTACCCGGTTCATTCCAGGTTTTGACATTCAGTAACAGTTCCTCTTCCGGTTTCTTATATTTCACCGCATTGTCCATCAGATTGAAGATCACATTCGTGAGATGCATTTCATCTGCAAATATAACAGGATCGGTAGCCTCAAGGTTCGATGTAATCTTACCATTATATCGTTCTACTTTCAAAGTGAACGTATTAATCACCCCTGTTATCAGTTCGTTAGCATCAATCTCCTTCATCTTGAGTGTCGCCTTTTGCCGGTCGAACATTGACATCTGAAGCACCTTCTCTACCTGAAAGCGGAGTCGCTTCGTTTCATCATTGATCACTCCCGATATATGCTGGAACATCTGTGGCGACTTACCCACCGCAGGGTCCTTCAACATCTGTGCCGCCAGCGAAATGGTTGATATCGGTGTCTTGAACTCATGCGTCATATTATTGATAAAGTCATTCTTCATCTCTGTCAGCTTCTTCTGACGGAATACTATATATATAGTAAAGATAAACGTTATCAACAGTACTAAAGTGAATATCATTGACGGGATCATAAAACTCACCGAATCAAAGATATAATCCTTTTTCCCGGGGAAGTGTATCTTTACAATACTCATTTTGGCCGGCGGGTCATTCTGGAAAAGCGGCTGAGTATATGAATCTTCATTTCCTTTCCCTTCGTAGTCCGCACAGCGGTATACTTCCCGCCCGTCTTTATCGATCACCGTAAAGTGGTATGGCAACTCTATTCCATTATTAAGGAGTGCCGACTTCAGGTAGTCGTCCAGATCTTTAAATCTTACGCGTTCGCCTATCGACTTGTCACTGGCGCGGTAAACCATTTGCAGTGCAACTTCATCGAGCAGGACCCGCTGATACATATACCGATTCTTCACCGCATCGAGCAAAGATTTCGATGTTTTCGGAATCGTATTTCCACCATGTCTGCGCGAAATCATCATCTTGGGCAACTCTGACGGTTTGTTAGTCATTACTTTTAATTCAAAGTCCGTCATTATTCTTCCATCCGGTGATTTCACCGTAAATCGCTGTGTTTGCTGAACCAAATCATCCCCTTGCATAGAAGAGGAAGCGGTCAGCGCTTTCCGTTCCGCTTCAGTAATATCTTCCCTCAGCCAACGGTCGGTTTCTGCAAATTCCACATCTTTTGATACCTGATACAAGCTATTACGCACAGAGTTATCAAATTGTTCTTTGCGCATCTTCACCATTGCCTCTATATAACTTACCTGTAAGTAAAGTAATCCGAGGAAGGAAAGACCCATTACAATACCTAATATCCAGATTGTTGACTTTTTCATAGCAACAAAATTAACACTCCCTAATTAACATACCTAACACATTAACCTATTTTAATCGTCCATTCTCGTAAATTAACCGAAAGGCAGTATTTAGCTCATGTTCTGACGACTATAACAAAACAATATATCCTTTGGTTTGCAAATTTAATAAAAAATTAAATCTTTCTCTTAGGAATTTCTACTTTTCTTAATCATTGTTAAGCAAAAAAGCCGCCCCCCTTTCGAGCGAAAGAAGGACGGCTAAAGCATTATAAACGAATAATTACTCCTCCACCTGTTTGGCTTCGAAGTCTTTTATTAACTTATCCTGTACATCAGAAGGCACAAGTTCATAACTTGCGAATTTCATAATGAACGAAGCACGCCCTCCGGTGAGTGAGCTAAGCGCTGTTGAATAAGAAGACATTTCTTTAAGAGGTACTTTAGCAATTAGTTTTTCAAATCCTTTCTCGCTATTCATACCCATAATCATGGCACGACGTCCTTGAAGATCCCCCATCACATCGCCCATCTTATCCGACGGTACAAATACCTCTACGTCATAGATGGGTTCCAGAATCTTCGGACCGGCATTCTTGAAGGCTTCGCTGAAAGCATTACGCCCTGCCAGCATGAAGGAGATTTCATTGGAGTCTACCGGGTGCATTTTTCCGTCATAGACAATAACGCGTACATCACGGGCATAAGACCCCGTCAACGGACCTTGTTCCATCCGAGACATGATACCTTTCAGAATAGCAGGCAGGAAGCGTGTATCAATAGAACCACCTACGATACTGTTAACAAATACCAATTTTCCTCCCCATTCCAATGGAACTTCTTCTGTTCCTTTCACATTAATCTTGAACTCCTGTCCGTTAAACTTATAGGTATCGGGCACGGGCATGCCTTCTTTATAGGGTTCGACAATGAGGTGTACTTCACCGAACTGTCCGGCTCCACCCGATTGTTTCTTATGGCGATAGTCGGCACGGGAAGCTTTTGTGATTGTTTCACGGTACGGGATTTTCGGTTCCTCGTATTTCACCTGTAGCTTTTCATTGTTTTCCAGACGCCACTTCAAAGTACGGAGGTGGAATTCTCCCTGTCCATGCACCAGTGTCTGTTTCAATTCTTTAGACTGTTCAATAACCCACGTCGGATCTTCTTCACGCATACGGTTCAAGATGCTCATCATCTTTTCTACATCTGCTTCATTGACAGGTTTAATGGCACGCGAGTATTTTGAATTGGGATACTTAATAAAGTTAAATTTATTATCACAGTCTTTTCCATTCAGAGTATTGCCTGTTTTTACGTCTTTCAGTTTTACAGTAGCGCCAATATCACCTGCGCAAAGTTCTTCCACTTTGACACGATTGGAGCCGGCCACTACGTAAAGTTGTGCCATACGCTCTTTTGAGCCACGGTCGGCATTAAGCAAATCGTCACCTTCGTGCACTTTTCCACTCATAACTTTAAAGTAGGATACTTCACCGATATGGGGTTCAACGCTTGTTTTGAAGAAATAAAGGGAAGTAGGGGCATTTACATCAGGAGCTATTTCTTTTCCGGCTGTATTGGTCACTTTTGGCATTTGAGAAACAAAGGGAACAACGTTGCCTAAGAACTCCATCAGGCGGCGTACTCCCATGTCTTTGCCTGCACATACACAAAATACGGGGAACATTCCACGGGCGGCAAGTCCTTTGCGGATACCATCGCGCATTTCGTCTTCTGTCAGCGAGTCTTGCTCAAAGAACTTTTCCATGAGTTCTTCGTCATTTTCAGCAGCAGCCTCTACAAGTGCCTTATGCCATTCCATAGCCTTATCCATTTCTTCGGCAGGAATATCTTCGATGATAGGGGCTCCTCCTTCAGGTTTCCAGGAGTACTTTTTCATCAACAGGACGTCGATCAGCGAATTAAACTCGGGACCTGTATTTATCGGATACTGGATAGGAACAACTTTTGAGCCATAAGCTTCTTTTAATTGTTCGAGGATATTATCATAATCGCATTTATCATTATCAAGCTGGTTGACAAGGAAAATGACGGGTTTATTCAGTTTTTCGGTGTAGCGGAAATGATTCTGTGTACCAACTTCAACGCCGTATTGGCCATTGAGAAGAATTATTGCGGTGTCGGTCACATTCAGTGCGGTAACTGTGCCTCCTACAAAGTCGTCCGAGCCCGGACAGTCTATCATATTCAGCTTTTTATTGTTCCATTCTACATGGAATACGGTGGAGAAAACGGAGTAGCCATACTCTTGTTCAACGGGGAAATAGTCACTAACTGTATTTTTGGCGGCAATAGTTCCGCGACGTTTTATAACACCACTCTCGAAAAGCATTGCTTCCACGAGAGTGGTTTTCCCAGATCCAGAACTTCCCAAGAGGGCTATGTTCTTAATTTCGTTCGTCTGATATACCTTCATAATCAATAAGATTTAAATGAATTACTCAGTATGTTCTCGCATACCATTTATTTAAGTGTCGCAAATTAGGAATTAATAAGGGGAAAAGCAACAAAGGACACAGTGTTACTAAACAATGTTATGCAACACATTGTGTAAATCATCTTCCTCGGCTCCGGGGAACAGCCTCCTTCCCGGAGCCGAGTGCTTCCCGCACGGGGAGGTGCGACAGGCGATGGGTAATTATTAAAATACAGATAATAATACCTGGGGAAAAGTTTGATTCCTTTCTGTATGGATTTGGGTGTATTTCACCACAGAGTAACACGGAGTTCCACAGAGTTTAAATCTTTATTGAAACGCAGATTAACGCAAATTTTCGCAAAGGGAAACAAATATAAGATAAAAAACTACAATCTTTTAATCTGTGTTTATTTGTGTTAATCCGCGTTTTATTAGATAAATAATGCTCTGTGAAACTCTGTAGTGAGTTTTGCTCATTGCTATTCAGTTTTGAACTTAATGGTGTTTGTCATTGCTATCAGTCTCTTTCTCCGGTATTGATAAAGTTCTATCTCGTAGAGTAACGTATGAAGCCCCGGTGTGTAACATTGTTTTAGATGTACATGTAAAGCAGTACGACATGTGCATGTGGGACAACACGACATGTGCATCTCATGCTGCTTTACATGTACATCTAAAACAATAAAGTGATTGGCTAAACGTAGAGGAGAAAACTGATTATGGCAAAGAAAGCAAAAGGTAATAGAGTACAGGTCTGCACACCGGGGAAAGGAACATTCCTTTCTGAGAAAGACAAAGTACAACACCGAACAAGGGGATCGATGCCGTCTACAGGTACTTCCGCCATCGAAAAGATAGGGTCATAATCTTCGTCACTGTACGGTTTTGAATGTATTTCACCACAGAGGACACAGAGGGCACAGAGTTTTAAATCTTTATTGAAACGCAGATGAACGCAGATTTTCGCAAAGGGAAATAACGATAAAATAAAGAACTACAGTTTTTTAATCTGCGTTCATCTGCGATCATCCGCGTTTCATCAGAGAAAATAATATCTCTGAGCCCTCCGTGTCCTCTGTGGTGAACTGATTCATATCGGATCTGATTTGAATCAATTCCACTAACAGGTATAGTAAATAGTTAAATCCTCACACACAATAACCACTTTATGAACCTAAAATCTTACTTTTGCGGACTAAACAACATAACCAGACTATGGCAGGTATCTACATTCATATTCCTTTTTGTAAAACCCGTTGTATCTACTGTGATTTCTACTCCACCACACACAGTGAACTCAAAGAGAGATACATCCACGCCCTTTGCCGCGAATTGGAGATACGCCGGCAATACCTGCAAGGGGAACCCATAGAGACAATCTACTTTGGAGGCGGTACTCCATCGCAGCTTTCCGGAGAAGATTTTCAACAAGTTTTTGACACCATTGAAAAAACTTACGGAATAAAGCAGGTGCAAGAAATCACTTTAGAGGCCAATCCGGACGATCTCACTCCGCAATATGTGCAAACGCTTACCAAGTTGCCTTTCAACCGTATCAGTATGGGGTTACAGACTTTTGACGAAGCGACCCTGCGCTTGCTCAACCGCCGGCACACAGCGGCACAAGCAATCACTGCCATAGAGCGCTGCCGGGAAGCAGGATTCCGGAATATCAGCATCGACCTCATCTACGGACTGCCCGGAGAAACGGCAGAACGCTGGGAACACGATCTGACACAGGCTATCGCACTGAACCCGGAACATATCTCTGCCTACCACCTGATCTATGAAGAGGGTACACCTATATATAAGATGTTGCAACAACACCGCGTCAGCGAAGTAGATGAGGAAAGCAGCGTATACTTCTTCTCCAGCCTCATTGACCGGCTCACGGCAGCCGGGTATAAACATTATGAGATATCCAACTTCTGCCGCCCGGGATACCCTTCACGGCACAACACCTCGTATTGGCAGGGAATTCCTTATCTGGGTTGCGGCCCTTCGGCGCACTCATTCAACCGTCGTGAACGAGAATGGAACATAGCTTCCCTCAATAAATATCTCCAGGGAATTGAAAGCGGAGAACGGGCTTGCGAAACAGAGATTCTGGATACTACCACACGATACAATGAATGTATCATCACTTCCATACGTACCAGCCAGGGGCTTTCACTGACAAAGTTAAAAGAAGAGTTCGGTACAGAACTGTGGCAATATTGCCTCAGCATGGCCGCCCCTTCTATTAAAAACGGCATGCTGGAAGAAAGGGAAGGCAATCTACGCCTCACCCGCAAAGGGATATTTATATCCGACAGTATCATGAGCGACTTACTTAAAGTAGAAGAATAACACAAAGACTTTCACCATGACCGAATCAGAAGTACGAAAACTACTACGGCAGATGAAGGAATGGAGTTCTCAAACTGCCTTCCGCCGTTTTTATGACCTGACGTACGACCGCCTGTTCCGCATTGCCTATTATTATGTGAAACGGGAAGAGTGGGCACAGGAGATTGTGCTCGATGTGTTTCTAAAACTTTGGGAGCAACGTAGCACACTCCCTGAAGTGAGAAACATTGAAGACTATAGCTTTATACTTGTCAAAAATGCATCCCTCAATTATCTGGAGAAGGAGATGAGACGGGATACCCTCACAAGCCATGAACTACCCGATGAAACAGAGGACTCTTCCCGTTCGCCAGAAGAAGAATTGATCAGCGAAGAGCTTTTTGCCCGTTATGTGAAAGCACTGGACCGCCTGCCTCAACGTTGCCGGGAAGTGTTTATACGCATACGCGAAGAGAAACAAAGTTATGCTCAGGTGGCAGAAGAATTGGGCATCAGCACCAAAACTGTAGACGCCCAGCTACAGAAAGCAACCGGACGCCTGAAAGAGATGATCATACGTGCCGAGATAGATTAACATTTATTTACCAGAACGGCATAGGGAATCCGTCAAAGACGCCTGTCTTTATGAGTGAATAATGTTTTTAATCAAAAATAGACTGACGTATGAAAAGATTCTATTCTCAGGCAGCCATGACACTGTTGGCAAGCCTCTTGTTGCTGGCATGCGACAACAAGAAAAAAGACTATCCTACAAACTATGTAGGGTTTGAGCGCTCAACACAAACCTACTATTACGACCCGGCCAATCAGGAAGAAACGTTGGAAGTAAAAGTAATTGCCGTTGACAAAAAGAAAGAAGACAGAGAAGTTAAACTAAACATTCACCAGTCCAACATACCAGGGATAGGTACGATTTATAAGCTGACCAACGACCGGCTGACTATAAAAGCCGGGAAGAAAGAAGCAAAGACAACCATCGTACTCTCTCCGAAGAAGGCCATAAGAGGGCAAGTCATCCAGATAAGCTGTACACCACTGTGGAAAGGTGGGCAAACATCCAAACTGGCTATTGAACTGATGCCCAAATAAAGGTACTTCCCGCACGGGGAGGTGCGCCAGGCGATATTTAATCTTCAAAAACAGAATGAAATATACAGAAACAGAAGCAGAGAAAATACTCGAAAAGCTCATAGCCTCTACCCGTTCTCCAAGAGGACGGTTTTCGGCAGAAGAGAGTTACAAATTGTTGGAAAGACGGCTGCCTGCCCTTAATAAACGCACCTTCGGGATGAGGGGCATGCGAATATTCTCAGCAGCGGCAGCAGTTATCTTACTTTGCGTGATGAGCTGGCTGGCATATGACTATATGGGTCCGGTGGACATGCAAACCGTCTCCACTTTTGCCGAATGCAGGAGCATACAGCTCCCGGACGGAACGAAGGTGACGCTCAACCACTTCTCTTCACTGACCTATCCGGAACGTTTTCGCGGAAAACGACGCGAGGTAACGCTAAATGGCGAAGGCTATTTTGAGGTAAGCAAGAATGCAAAACATCCGTTCATCGTACGGGCCGAAGCCATCAGAGTGCAGGTGTTGGGTACTCACTTCAACATAGAATCCTACCCCAATGATCCGGAAGTAAAAACAACTCTGTTTGAAGGGTCTGTAGCTGTAACCATTGCCAACAACCCGGAACGTATTATATTACACCCTAATGAAAGTGCTATATATAATAAGGAAAACGGAAGTCTGACCCTTGCAACACCCCAAAATGCTGCCGAAGAAATAGCCTGGCGAAGCGGATCATTCATTTTCAACCATCTGCCTCTACAACAAATCGTCCGGGAACTCAGTAATTCATTCGGAGTAGAAATAAAAATTGAAAATGAAGCATTGTACAACTACCACCTTACAGCACGATTCAGCAACGGAGAAAGCCTCGAAGAAATCCTGTATCTGCTACAGCAAGGAAGAGATTTTGAGTACAAACGAAACGATAAAGGTATAATTATCAATGCAAAGCAATAGCTGGAGTGCTTCCCGCACGGGGAGGTGCGACAAGCGATGATTTATTAAAACGCAGATGAACGCAGATTTTCGCAAAGGGAAACAAATAGATAATAAAGATCCACAGTCTTTTAATCTGCGTTTATCTGCGATCATCCGCGTTTCATCAAAGATTTAAACTCGGTGGAACTCTGTGTTACTCTGTGGTGAAATACATTCAAAACTGATCAATCATGAAACATATACATATATCTCTTATAAGAAGCCTGATGCTGATAGGCGGAGTGCTCCTTTTCGCATTACAGACACAGGCACAGAAAGCTGAAACAAAACTTTCGTTCAGCATTCGCAATGCCACACTGGAAGAGTTCGTCAAACGAATAGAAAACTCTACCGGTTTCTCTTTCATTTATGGAGAAGAAGTGAAGATTAACCACCGCATCACACTCGATGTCAAACAAAAAACAATACCGGAGATACTCGATCTGGCCTTTGCCAATGAACCCGTAAAATACCAGATAACCGGACGGCACATCCTTTTGCAAAAGAAAAAACAAAAACCGGTAAGCCGCAAGTTCACTATCAGCGGATATGTGACAGACGGAGCGTCCTCCGAGACGCTGATTGGTGCTAACATCCTTGAGAGTCGTCAACAACGAGGCACTACTACCAATCCTTACGGTTTTTATAGTATCACTTTACCCGCAGGAGAGACAGAACTAAGTTTTTCGTATCTGGGATACACCACCCGACAGTACAAACTCGAATTGAGTAAAGACACTCTGATCAACGTTCTCATGCAAGACAACAACCAGCTGGAAGAGGTGGTCATTGTATCCGACAAAGCAGAAGCAGGCATAACCGCCACGCAAATGGGAGCCCAGGAAATACCTATTGCACAAATCAAGAATACTCCCAGTATTCTGGGAGAGGCCGATGTGATGAAAACCATTCAACTGATGCCTGGCGTACAGGCAGGTGTAGAAGGATCTGCCGGACTGTATGTACGTGGCGGCGGCCCGGACCAGAATCTTATCCTGCTGGACGGTGTACCGGTATACAATGTAGACCACCTGTTCGGTTTCTTCTCTGTTTTTACGCCGGAAGCAGTGAAAAAAGTAACACTTTTCAAGAGTTCCTTTCCCGCCCGCTTCGGTGGGCGGCTTTCGTCAGTGGTAGATGTGCGTAGCAATGACGGAGATATGAAGAAATATCACGGTACGCTCAGTGTAGGACTTCTTTCCAGCAAAATCCAGTTGGAAGGGCCAATCATCCGGGACAAAACATCCTTTAATATTTCGGCACGCCGTTCTTATATAGATCTGATAGCGAAACCTTTCATGCCGAAAGATGATAAAATAAGCTATTACTTCTACGATATAAATGCTAAAATCAACCACCGGTTCTCAGACAGAAGCCGCCTGTTTCTGAACTTCTACAACGGAAAGGACAGTTATTATTTTAAAACAACGGATTCTTCTTCATCAATGTACAAAGACAAGATGTCACTCAACTGGGGAAACACTATCGCTACCGCCCGCTGGAACTATATATTCAACCAGAAACTATTCAGTAACACCACCGTAGCTTACAACAAGTACCGGATGGATGCTAACTCTACAGTATACACAAAAACAGATCTCATTGAAAGCACAAGTGAGAGTAATTACCACTCCAACTACCACTCGGGCATCTGCGACTGGAGTTATCTGATAGATTTCGACTATAACCCCACGCCTGCCCATCATATCAAATTTGGCGCAGGGTATCTCCATCACGATTTCCGCCCGGAAGTAGCTACCTCCAAAATACAGGAAAAGGAAGATGGAATAACCAAACAGGATACCCTCTACAACAGTATCTCCAACAGTACAATCCAGGCACACGAAGTATCCGCTTATATAGAAGATAATTTCGACATAGGTTCACGGCTACGTATGAATGTAGGGCTGCACTTATCGATGTTCCGGGTACAGAAGAGAAACTATTTCTCGGCTCAACCACGTGTTTCAGCCCGGTATCAGCTGACCAGACATACCGCCCTAAAAGCTTCTTATACAAAAATGAGCCAATACATACATCTGCTCTCCTCCACTCCCATCTCTATGCCCACAGATCTTTGGGTGCCTGTAACCAGCAAAATAAAACCGATGCAAGCCCACCAATATTCATTGGGAAGCTACTACACGGGACTTCCAGGCTGGGAATTTTCTGTAGAAGGATATTATAAACAGATGCGTAACGTACTGGAATACAAAGAAGGAGTCAGTTTCCTTGGCTCTTCTTCCGGATGGGAAAACAAAGTAGAGATGGGTAAAGGACGTTCCATGGGAATAGAGTTCATGGCACAGAAAACTACTGGAAAAACAACCGGCTGGATAGCCTACACACTTGCCAAAAGTGACCGGAAGTTTGCCGTAGGAGGTATCAACAACGGAGAACGGTTTCCCTATAAATACGACCGCCGCCACAACCTGAGCCTGGTGGTAAATCATAAGTTCAACAACCGGATTGATATAGGCGCTTCATGGATATTCTCTACAGGAGGCACAGCTACGATTGCCGAAGAAGTTACTGCCATCATCCGCCCGGGAGAGGATGCCATACAACAAAAAGATTACATAGAGAAACGCAATAACTACAGATTGCCTGCCAGCCACCGGTTGAACATAGGAGTAAACTTCAACAAAAAGACCAAACATGGAGTACGCACCTGGAATATAAGCCTTTACAACGCTTACAATGCCATGAATCCAACAATGATATACAGTAATAACTCCGGAGGATATACCTCTTATATCAAAAACCAGGAAGATGGAAAGGTATATCTTCAATACATACCAGCCAAACGAAAGATCACCAAATTAACGTTATTACCCTGTGTTCCTTCAGTAACTTACACCTATAAATTTTGAGCATTATGACAACAAGATACATACTTCCACTTCTTATGCTAATAATATTCATCTGCAGTTGCGAAAACGAAATAGACTTCAATAAAGCCGCCCGTCCACCCAAACTGATAATGAACGCATTGATCAATGCCGACAGCACAAACAACATACTCTACCTGAATAAAACAGGGCAATATGTTATAAGCGACGTCACCAATGCCAGTGTAGAAGTGCGGGTAAACGATGTATTGGTGGAAACACCCAAAGCAATACCTATCCCCACCGGAGATTTTGTATCCTTACAGAAACGTTTCCTCATCACCACCAAATTTCATCCGGGAGACAAAGTACGTATTGATGCCCGCACCGGAGACGGAGAATTTCATGCCTGGGCAGAAGTAGTAGTGCCGCAACCACCAATGCCTATAGAAAAAGTAGATACCGCTACTGCTCTTGTCTGTGAATATGGCAACTATTACAACCGGTTGCTTCGCTACCGTATCACCTTCTCAGACCGTCCGGACGAAAAGAACTACTATCGTCTCGTTCTGGAACGTCGTTACACACTGTATGCAACCATGTACAGACGGGGTACAATAAGCGGCAGCCTGGCACTAAAAGATACAGTACTTACACAACAAAATTTCCGAATGCTCCCTCGTGAAGATGTAGTCTTGACAGACGGACATCCCACCACCTCTGAAGATGATGAAAACGGCATGTTTGAACAAGCCCAGAACATATATGGAGTATTCGATGACAGCCGCTTCTCCGGACAGTCGTACACAATGACGGTGTATCCATCCGGCTCAGATAGCTGGCCCTATCTCTTTGAATCCCACGATGTCACGCGGAGAACACTAGATACTTACGTCCGGATACTTAGTATCAGTGAAACGGATTTCCAGTATTTAAAAGCACTGAATCTTAGCGAATCGGACTTTGCAGATGACGTAACCATGGAACCTGTCACTTTTGCCAGCAATGTTCATGGAGGGCTTGGCATTGTAAGTATCAGTACAGAAACAAGTGTAAAAATCAACATATCCGACGAAGAATATGACCAATATAATCCTTATTAAAAGCCATGAAAACCATCTATCTATTACTCCTGACCAGCCTTCTCCTCTGTTCCTGCCGTAGTAGCCGGAGCATGCAGAAGGAGATAAACCCAATGAAGTCCGATCTGTTTTACGAACTTACCTCCCCCGCTTATCAGGGAGAAGCCAAACGAACCGTATATCTGGACTTTATTGACTACTCCAATCTGGACTACTATACCACAGTGAAAAAAAGAGGAGGATTTGCCGTTCCTCTACTCCTCTATATCTACGAAACCAACCGCTTCAACGTCCGCCTGGGTGAAGGCTCGCTGACACAAACTTATCGTGAATTTCTCACCGAAGCTTTGCTGACCGAATGTAATACTCCCGATTTCATCCTGAAACCATCTCCTGTGCGCCCCGTCAGGAAAAATGCACGCCGAATGCCCAGAGAGCTATTAGGAGACAGTATTCCAACTGCCCTACCCGACTCTGCATTAAGCCTGAAAGTGAAAATACTTCATAATGAAACCTACTCCGGAGTAAAACTGAAAGAAAGCAGTTACCTGTGGTTCGGTGGTGAATACATCACTTTCCCCAATCATCGTGCCAATGATGCCAATACCGACTTATCCATTGTTGTACGTTTATCAAGAGGAGACGATTGCCTGCTGGACAAAACCTATACCGTCCATTACCAGCAACAAGCCCCCGACCGTGGATACGAAAATTCCGTTCAGGCCAACGAAATTTGTCTGCGTACCATGACCGAATGTCTTTCAATAGCAACCAAAGAAATAGTAGAAAATATCTGTCAGGAATTAAACCTGATACTGGCTGCATCCTGAGAAAATAGTATCTTTGCAGCCTAATAATGTAAAAGATATGTTCACTATCATAGGAATAATGCTCACCGGGATGCTCACCGGCTATCTGCTACGCAGTAAAAAGCTTTCATGGATTCATAAAGTTATCACACTATTGATATGGTTACTGCTTTTTCTACTGGGCATTGATGTAGGAGGAAATGAAACCATCATCAAAGGATTGCATACCATCGGGCTGGAAGCCATCATTATCACACTGGGTGCTGTTGCAGGAAGTGTATTGGCGGCATGGGTATTGTGGTACTTTATATATATAAGGTATAGAAAGGAGATAAAACAATGAAAGGTAGTCTCATCATAGTCTCATTCTTCGTTGTGGGCACCCTTTGTGGCTTATACCACCTGATTCCATCTGATTTCATACATAGCAAACTAAGTTATTACGCCTTGTGCGCACTCATGTTTTGTGTAGGCGTCAGCATTGGCAATGATCCTAATACACTGAAAAGCTTCCGTTCGCTCAACCCACGACTGGTGTTTCTTCCCATCATGACCATATTAGGAACATTAGCTGGCTGTGCTGTAGTCAGTCTGTTCCTGAGCCATCGTTCACCGGCCGATTGTATGGCAGTAGGTGCAGGATTTGGTTATTACTCTCTTTCCAGTATCTTTATCACTGAATATAAAGGCCCGGAGTTAGGTACTATCGCACTCTTATCAAACATCATACGCGAAATTATCGCTCTGCTTTGTGCCCCATTATTAGTCAGATACTTTGGACGCCTCGCACCCATTTCTGCAGGTGGTGCCACGACAATGGATACTACCCTTCCGATCATAACCCGCTGCTGCGGAAAAGAATTTGTGATCGTTTCCATATTTCATGGTTTTATAGTAGACTTCAGCGTGCCCTTTCTCGTAACATTATTCTGTTCCGTGTAGGCAAACATATTACAATTAGATTACAAAATCTCCTCTATTTCACTCTTTTTATTAGCATATTCTTGATCTACATCAAGAAATGATGTTATATAGCATACTTTACTCCTCAACTTCTTTTATGTTCTAAAACATATCCTTATATTTGCATAGGTAAAAAGAAAGACTAAGCGCTTAAGTCGGTTTTCAATAGGTATTAGATTTAGTTTTAGGATTAGTTTTTAGGTATAACAATTAAAAAGTAGGTATTATGAAAAGATTAGGATTAACATTAGTGGCAGTACTCTGCCTGGCTGCGACTACTTTTGCAGCAGGAAACCAACCTACTACTGCAAAATGGGAAGGTAACATCAATGTAAATAAGTTAAGTCAATATTTGAATCTGAATTCAATGCAGAGCGAAGAGGTCTCTAATATCTGTGAATATTTCACAGAACAAATGAGCCGGGCTGCCTCAGCTAAAAAGAATAAGGAAGCAAAATTGCACAATGCAATTTACGGAAACTTGAAATTGATGAAAAGAACGCTCACAAATGAACAGTATAGCAAATATGCAGCATTACTGAACATTACCTTGAAAAATAAAGGTATCGAGCTGAACAAGTAAAATGATTATTATATAAATGTAAAAAGAGTGTCAACAGTTTTATCTGTCGGCACTCTTTTTTTTATCTATCTTCAGGTGCTGTTACCTTCATCACCGGATAGTCACCAATGTCGCCCCGAAACCATATTCCTGAAAGGAAGCATCCTGATAACGGCAGGTACTGTATTTACGTTTCAATTCGTCAAGCAAAGCTTTCCGGAGCACTCCATCACCCTTACCGTGAATGAAAACGATTTTCTGTTCGCGTTTACCCTTATACTTCTCCATTACCTCACGGAATTTATCCAGCTGATAATTCAAGATTTCACTGTTACTCATACCATGTGCATCATCCAACAATTCATTAATATGGAGATCTATTTCTATAATACCATTCGAGCTGCTACGTTTGACTATCGGTTGTGATCTGGGTTTCTCCACCTCTTTTTTCTGCAATAAAGCCACTTGAATATCTTCTGCAGAAACATAGACCTGTTTGACAGGCACATCATTCGTTACGATATCATACACCAGAGCCGGTTCTTCAAAGAAATCTGACTCGCGGAAAGTATGCAGTTTATAGAATTTCACCGTATCAATACGTAATTCCACACTAACGGCGGGTTTCATTGCAAAAGTCTTACCATCTTTAAAAGCAATGAATTGTACGGCAACACGTTCCATCTCATTCAACACATCTTTAGCAAAATCTTCCAGAAAGAGCTTTGTATTAGGATCTACTAACCCGTGTGAACGAACTTTCCATGCCTTTCCTTCGGCACTGAGGTATGTATAATAGAGATAGTAATTGCTATCATTCACCAGATAAGCCTCAAAAGAAGTACTGCTGATAGCTTTCACATCTTCGGGCACAAAAGCCAGCATCACATTAAGCATATCACCACCACGCGTTTCGGGTTGACGTTGCACCGCGGGCATCTCCGGTTTCATTGGCTTAGCCGGTTCTTCGGCTTTTGAGGGAGCAGGAGCTGCTTTTCTTTTCATATTATAATCGTCCGTATCAATCACCACACATTCACGCATCGGCATCGGGATATCAAACCCGTCTGCATCTTCTACCAAAACGATGTCTTTTCCCTGGAAACCTTTCACAATTCCTCCGCCTACTTCGCTGAGGAAACGTACTTTATCACCTATTTTCATCTTTATATTTACAATTTACCATTTACAATCTACAAATTAGGGCAAATATAGTTACTTTTGCGGTCGCAATGAAAGAAAAGATGAAAGAAAACCCAAAACATATCCGTATTAGCGAATACAACTATCCCTTGCCGGATGAACGTATTGCCAAATTCCCTCTCCCGGTGCGCGATCAATCCAAGCTACTTGTCTACCGTCGTGGCGAGGTTACAGAAGATGTCTTTACATCCCTTCCTGAATATCTGACAGAAGGTAGCCTGATGATATTCAATAATACGAAAGTCATCCAGGCCCGCCTGCATTTTCGTAAAGAAACAGGAGCACTGATAGAAGTATTTTGCCTTGAACCGATCCAGCCGAATGACTACGTATTAAACTTCCAGCAGACCCGGCATGCCGCATGGCTCTGCATGATTGGTAATCTGAAGAAATGGAAAGAGGGTGCATTACGTCGGGAAATGACTGTAAAAGGACATACACTTATGCTTACCGCTACACGTGGCGAATGTCATGGTACAAGCCATTGGATAGACTTCTCATGGGACAATCCGGAAGTTACTTTTGCTGATATTCTGGAAGTGTTCGGAGAATTACCGATCCCCCCATATCTGAACAGAGAGACACAGGAGAGTGATAAAGAGACTTACCAAACGGTATATTCAAAGATTAAAGGTTCTGTGGCCGCCCCAACAGCCGGGCTCCACTTCACACCGCGGGTACTGGATGCCCTTTGCGAAAAGGGTATAGACCTTGAAGAACTGACATTGCATGTGGGTGCCGGGACTTTCAAGCCGGTGAAAAGTGAAGAAATCGAGGGGCACGAGATGCATACGGAATACATATCCGTGTCACGCTCAACCATCAAAAAACTTATCGATCATAACGGTTGTGCCATCGCTGTAGGAACCACTTCTGTGCGAACTTTAGAAAGTCTATACCACATCGGAGTGACATTGGCTGCCAACCCACGAGCTACGGAAGAAGAACTGCACGTGCGACAGTGGCAACCTTATGAAAAGTATGATGAGATTCCGTCAACAGTTGCCCTGCAAAAGATTTTAGGATATTTAGATCGCAACGGTATGGAAGCTCTGCACACCAGTACTCAAATCATTATTGCACCCGGATACAACTATAAGATAGTAAAAGCAATGGTCACCAACTTCCACCAACCACAAAGCACACTGTTGTTGTTGGTTTCGGCTTTTGTAAAAGGAAACTGGCGGACGATTTATGACTATGCCCTGGATCATGACTTCCGTTTCCTTAGTTACGGAGATTCATCGTTACTGATACCCTGAAAAAGTTAATTCATTTAATCATGCAAAACGATAATAATGAAGAGATGTTTCCCATCGTTGATGAGGAAGGAAATATCACCGGAGCCGCTACCCGCGGCGAGTGCCACAGTGGAAGTAAACTGCTTCATCCGGTAGTGCACCTGCACGTATTCAATAGTAAAGGAGATTTGTACTTACAGAAACGCCCCAAATGGAAGGATATCCAACCGGGCAAGTGGGATACGGCCGTAGGTGGCCATGTAGATTTGGGCGAAAGCGTAGAAATAGCGCTGAAACGCGAGGTTCGGGAAGAGTTAGGCATTACAGATTTTATACCGGAACACCTGACCTGTTATGTTTTTGAATCCGCCCGCGAACGCGAACTGGTTTTTGTGTACAAAACGGTATACGACGGAGACATCCACCCCAGCGATGAGCTGGATGGCGGACGCTTCTGGACCTTAGAAGAGATAAAAGAGCATATAGGAAAAGGGATATTTACTCCTAACTTTGAAGGAGAATTCAAGCGCGTCTCTTTCGACAAGTTATGATCGTTATTTCTTTTCTATCCACTGAACGATAGTTTCTGAGAACGGACTTTTTTTAGGAGGCACCATTCCTACCCAATTTCCGTTCTCATCAATCATAAACTTCTGAAAATTCCATTGCACGGGGGCGTCTTGCACTCCGTTCAGTTTCTTTTCTGTCAACCATTGATAGAGGGGAGCTATGTTTTTACCTTTCACTGAGATCTTCGCCATCATCGGAAAGGTGACATCATAGTTCAGCGTACAGAATGTAGCAATCTCTTCATTAGTTCCCGGTTCCTGCCCCATAAAGTTATTGGCAGGAAAGCCGATGATAACAAAGCCATCGTCTTTATATTGATCGTATAACTCCTGTAGCTCTGCATATTGCGGGGTGAGTCCACACTTTGAAGCAACATTTACGACCAGAACTTTTTTCCCTTTCAGTTGAGAGAGATTATAGGGTTTACCATCAATAGTGGTTACGGCGAAGTCATAGAAAGAGTTGCTCTGCGCAGCGGCAGCGATTGAAAGTACAAGAGCTACGATGAGGGAAGAAATGGTTTTCATACTTGTTTCTATTTGTGCTTTCCACACCGGAAGTTATGCTAAACGACAATAACGACTATCAGTGGAAAGCGAATGTTAGGACTTAGTTGATAATACTGTGAATCGGTTCACCACAGAGGACGCAAAGGGCACAGAGTTATTATCTGATTGATTTAAAAACAATTAAAGTTCTGTGCTCTCTACTTCCTCTATGGCGAACCAATTCACAGTAATAACAAATAACATAGGTACAAAGTTGCAACAATTCGCTATTTAGAATGCATAAGAAAGTCCTAAAGAGAGTTTTAACAGGCTACCTCCGTCACCTTCGATTACTACAACATTTCCTCCATAAGAGCATTGGAATTCAAGTAGGAACTTTTTCAGCTGCACATTGCAACCGACCTCTCCAAGCAATGACAATTGACCACAATAGTAATCAAGGCTCCCTGTGGAGCCACCAGAGTAACCACTTGTGAAACTCATTTCATCATAATTAAGCCCTATTCCTGCCGAAAGGTTAAAGATTTTACTGGCGCGCCAGTTCAAATGAGCAGGAACATAAAAGGCATGTTGGTCTGCTTCACCCGACATAAGATTAACTCCTGTAGAGTATTCATAAAAGGCACCAGTATATAGTCCTAATTTTGATTTACCAAAGTTCGTTCGTGCCCGTACACCAACCTGACACCCTATTGTACTAAAATCGACTAAATTCTTATATACGGCCGCTGCCGATATTCCTATAACCCACTTTCTATCTACATTATTCCAATAGTGTTTTTGCCCCAAAGAACTATCCGCTGTATGCAGCTCTTTACTTCTCTTTGCTTTTGTCACTCCATCAGGCAATTCAATAGAGCAGATAGAAGATGTCCTATCTCCTACTTTAAACCTCTTACTATTAGACCGCCCCATATAAGACACACTAATATCGTGCATTCCATAAGGAAGATTCACCGTATAAGGGGTTTTGCAGTTATCCAGCCGTTCGTTATTAATGTCGATGTCTGCTTCTACATTTTCTCCACCATATTTGGCAAAGATAGCTACCGCTTTCTTCTCTTTCATGGAGAAATTATGAGACATACGGCTATGCTCGTTAACATTCAGTTGCAACGTATCCCGGATATTTCCTTGTACAGCTACCAGTGTATGCGGTCCGTAGGAAAGAATGACACTGGCACGCGGTAATCTTCCATAAGGCTTGCCATCTACTTCAAGCAAAGTTCCTTCCAGTTCACTGCTTAGGCTCATAGAGTGTGTTTTACGCATATCGTAATCAAAATAAGCACGTTCGTCGGAAACATTGATCTCTTCTTCTTTTGTCAACCCATCCAGCGTTAACGTTACTGTGTGTTTTCCATAAGTCGCTTGTTTCTTTTCGCAGGGGGTTACTCCCACATATTCGCCATCGAGCATCACCGTAGCCCCTCCGGGTATACTATTGAATGAGATGTCCTGCATCTTTTCATTCTCTAACACAATCTCGTATATCTTCTTCTCTTCCAATTTGAAAGGTCCTACTTTGCAGGCACCATGCCCGGGATTGTTGAAAGTGATTTCAATCAGATCGCCGGCTGTGACGTATAGCCAATAGGCTTCGGGATGTTTGTCTGCCGCAGGAAATTCCTCCGCAGCTTTATTGCATCCTGCACTGAAGTAGGTGACAAATTTCCGGCTCTCTTCAGGGAGCATATTGCGGAATTTCACAATGAGCAGGGCAGCCGGAGAGCCGTTGTCGTCCATCGGCCATTGAGCCTTTAGATACTCATAGGTTACATCTCCTTTACCCATATCCCCGTTTTTTGCCTGAAAGCTCAAGCAACGGAAAGAACCGGGCACATACTTCAACTGTGCGGATGCACTCACTGCTGCAATCATCAGCAACAACCCCATTATTAACTTCTTCATATTCTTCTATGTTGTATTCCTAATAATTGAATACTTTTTTATTTGTTATTAACTTTATAAATCAATTAGTTATCTCTTTT
>NZ_JAASHC010000060.1:0-538 GCF_019734355.1 Bacteroides sp. K03 | reverse complement strand
TCGTATACTCTATTAAAACCAAATGTTTCCGCAGAATATTGCTTTAATAAATGTTAACTACGAAAGATATGTCCTTTCTTCACTATGTTTTCTTTTTCATTACAATTAATGACTGACTCTACTTTCGTAACTATACCAATTGTTATATCTTATGGATGTTTCACTTATTTCTCGGTGATAAATGCCCCGTTTCTCGTAGAGAATCGAAGCGTTTGTCGTAGAGAAACGAGTCGATTCTCTACGAGAAAATAATCTCTCATATAATGTATTAATTATCAATGTATTATAAAACCGTCTACTTGTTTTGAATATTTACTACCTAAACGGTCCATTTGTTCCTTTTTCAGCATTTATGTGTATCTGAAATCACAACACATCTCGGGTCTCTTTGTATATAATCCCTGTCATAGGTCTGTTGCTTGTGAATCAGACTGTAAATCAGCCGCAATAACTTATTGGCAATGTTATTCATCGCTACGAAAAAGTGCTTCTTTTCCACTTTATGCTTTTTTAGGAAGTATAATCTTATTTCTTTATT